>JAJDBZ010000429.1 GCA_029261095.1 Candidatus Omnitrophota bacterium
GCACTATGATGAAACTTCTTCTCTGCTCCCTGAGTGTTTTAATATTGACAATAAGCCCAGCATTTGCCGAAATCACTATGGAGAATACGGAGTACTCGGGTTGGCCGAATTGTGTTCGCATCTCCAACGGATCGATGGAACTAATCGCCACGACCGATGTCGGTCCCCGGATTCTCTACTTGGCGCATGTGGGAGGAGAGAATCTCTTTTGGGAGTCGGAGGATCAAAAGGGAAAAACGGGCGGAGAGGATTGGCGAATCTATGGCGGTCACCGATTGTGGCACGCGCCCGAGGTCAAACCAAGAACTTATGCGCCGGACAACGAGGGGGTCCAACTCGATTGGGATGGTGAGAAACTAACCCTGACTCAACAAAGAGAAGAGTGGACCGCGATCCAAAAAGAGATCGAGATCACACTCATGGATGGCGCCAACCGTGCCAAGGTGGTGCACCGGATCGGCAATCATAATATGTGGCGGATCGAGCTGGCGCCGTGGGCCATCACCGTAATGCGGGGTGGTGGATACGCAATCCTTCCACGCACACCCTTTGGCGAACATGGTGAGAACTTACTCCCCGCTCAGACGGTATCTCTGTGGCGGTATACGAACATGGCTGACCCCAGGTTTACCTGGGGAGAAAAGTTTATTCGTGTCAGGACCGACGCAGAGTTAAAAGAGGCGCAGAAAATAGGCATACTCAACACTGAGGGGTGGGCCGCCTATGTGTTGGGCGATGAAATCCTACTCAAACAGTTCGAGTACCGCGAAGAGGTAAAGTACCCCGATATGAACGCAAACACCGAGGTCTACACCAGCGGCAACATGTTGGAATTAGAGACCTTGGGGCCGCTCACCTCACTGGACAGAGGAAAAACAGTCGAGTGGGTCGAATACTGGACGCTTCTAAGGGATCATGTCCCAGACGATGATACCGGGATCGAGAGTTTCTTCGCTCCGTATGTCCAGATGAAAGAAGGAAACACACAATGAAGAGGATGGTTCCATTGTTGATCGGGGTATTCCTATGTTGCGCGCATCCTTCGTTAGCGGGAATATTGGGTCAACCGAATGTAGTCCTTTTATTTGCAGACGATTTGGGGACACTCGATGTGAATTGCTACGGGTCCGAAGATTTGTCGACTCCTCATTTGAACTCTCTCGCCGACCGAGGATTACGGTTCACGCAATGTTATGTTGGAAGTCCGGTCTGTTCCCCCTCACGGGCGTCGCTTCTTACCGGCCGCCATCCACACAGAGCTGGAGTCCCCGGAAATGTCGCTTCGAAGCCGGGCTTTCCAGGGATGCCTGTCGAGGAGATGACGATGGGGGAACTCTTTCAATCGGCGGGATACAAAACCGCGCTGTTTGGGAAGTGGCACTTAGGAACTCTTCCAGAGTATGGCCCCCTCAACCAGGGGTTTGACGAGTTCTATGGGCACAAGGCCGGATGCATCGATAACTTCTCTCATTTTTTTTACTGGAGCGGTCCGCATTTTCATGACCTATGGAGAGATACTCAGGAACATTTCGAAGATGGCGACTATTTCCCGCACCTGGTCGCTCGCGAGGCCATGCGATTCATCGACGACCGAGCAGATGACGAAGAACCATTCTTTCTCTTCCTCCCATTCAACATTCCCCATTATCCCCTGCAATGTCCGGTCAAGTTCCGGAAGCATTACGAATCGCTGGATGAACCTCGCAAATCATACGCGGCTACTGTCTCGGCTTTGGACGATACGATCGGAAGGATCATCCGAAAGCTGGACCAGACAGGGTTACGCGATGACACTTTGGTCATCTTTCTCAGCGACCATGGTCACTCGACTGAAGAGAGGGCAAATTTTGGAGGAGGGAACGCGGGGCCCTATCGGGGCGCCAAATTCAGTTTGTTCGAGGGAGGCATTCGAGTCCCGATGATTGCCAGTTTGCCTGGGAAGATACCGGAGGGGGAAACCCGCGATCAGTTGGTGACCAGTCTCGATTGGTTTCCGACTTTTGTAGCGGACTTGGGGATCGATGTGGGCGGACTCACACTCGACGGTAAAGACATCGCCCCCATTCTAAAATCGTCCGAGAGACCGTCACCACATGAAACCTTTCATTGGCAACTCCATAATCAGTGGGCAGTTCGCGAAGGCGATTGGAAGCTCGTGGCCAACGCGAGCGATACCGACCACCGCATCAAAGTCGAGGGTGATGAGAAACTCTTTCTGAGTAATATGGCGACCGATGTCACCGAAAGAAACAACTTATCCAAGAAGCACCCAGAGATAGTCAATCACCTGACAAATCTACACGAAGAATGGGCCAAAGACGTGGGAGCCAACTAGCGTCCAATGGGTGTCCCGATCGGATCGGGCCCTCAATCCTCCCAAAGTTTGTAGAGCGCACGGTCGTACACATCGATGCCCGCCTCTGCCAATTCTTTTTGAGCGGATTCGGTGACTCGCCCAGTCACCCAGAGTTGAAACTCCTCCACCCCGAAGGCGTCTTTGAGATTCCTAAACCCATGATCCACAGTCTCGTGCCAGTAAAGAATATCCACCGGAAGGAACAGGACCATCCTGTTGTCCGAGTTAAAAAAGATGGGTGCGCGGCTGTGTAAAACATGTCTTTCAAGCCGATCGACTTTTACATGGTAGGCATGGGCCATCTGGAGCCGTGTCTGGTGAAAGTGGGCGACTACCGGGTGGGCTGCACCCGAGAACGCTTCGAGGACATGTGTGGAATCTCCGACTTCGGCCAGCCCGTTCATCGCACGAACCATGATCAACTGTGCGGTTGGAGAATAAGCGGAGTTATTGAGAAACAGGGCGATCTCATCGGGATCGCACCCGAGATTCAACAAGTCGGATGAGTTTTTCTGGTAGACTTCCGTGGGTGTCATCTCGACTAACTTCTGCTGGATCGACCGGTCTACTTGAGCAGCGGAGAGCGCCAATCCCACCTGACCTGGAACAAAAACAGTATTCATTCGAGGTTTTAATTTCTCACGGTTCTTGTTTGAATCCAGAGACTCGAGCGCATCTTGTAAGACCTTGTTATCCGTATAGGGGTCCACTCCCATTTGAATGGCCATTCGCCTTTTGGATTGTGTGTAGAAACTGGGAATAGCACCCACCCATGGAGGCCAGACATCTTCTTCCCTTCTGTCATTCCCTCTACTCCCTACCTGGACGAATTCTTCCAATCCGAGAGTGGAGTCGCCGATCGATTCTTCGGATGTCGGGAACCGTGTGCCCGTAGTTCGCAACCTCTCCCCGATTCGATCAGTGACGCCTTCCCGGAAGAGGGGATCTTGTTCTATTTCCGCGAGCGCATTCAGGGCCATGACTTCGGAGATTCGGACGCGAAGCATGGGAAGACTTTTAGGACGAAACCACCCGTACTCGGTCCAAAGCGAAAAAGAGTAGAACATCCCGTGAGAATTGACTTTGCCTGCGAGCCGAAAACCCGGACCGCTCACTAACTCATCCGGCAGGATTTGGTCGGGGAGATACGAAGGGGGTTCTTCATAGGTGGAGGTGGAGACTGTGGAGGGGGAATGGGCTTCCTTCGGTTTGGCCGGCGGGGCCGGTGTCGGGCTGTGTGTAGGGGAAGCGGTCAGCGTCCGAGTGGGTGTCGCCGTTTCTGTTGGAGTTGAAGTCGGAGCCGTAGTCGGGCTGCGAGTTGGAGTATCAGTGGGATCCTCGATCACGGGAACAGGGTCGGAATCGGGTCGATTGATCTCAACTGTTTCAGATCTAGGGATTTCGTTTGTCGTTCCCTTCCCTTCCAGTAGATCCTCCGGTGGCGATTCCGATTGATCCGGATCGGCGGTCTGTTTCATGATCCGAGTCCCCAGCGGCCCGGGACCCTCGGGACTGAAAACATAGCGAAACCCAAACTGTGGGTCGTTGGAATCTGGAGCAAGGGGTTGTCTGAATCTCGACCCACTCTCTGAGAATCTGATACCGACAAGATGTGGTGAAGAGGTTGGACCTTGGATGGGGAAAACCGGTCCGAATGGATTGCGGATTGGAGTATGACTCACATCCCAGTTCTCGAACGAGTCACTGTAGTAGTCAAGCGTGAATTCACCAATCGGATCGTGGTTATTGTCTAAGAGTCCCATTGTGTGAGCAGATTGGAGTTCGGCTTCGGTGGGTAACCGGAATGTGTAAGCCGGGTGTTTGGAACTCAGCCAACGGTGGTAGGACAGAATGTCCCGAACATGGAGCCCGACTATCGGTGCATTGGAATCCGATGGAGAAACGGTCTCTCGATCTGACAGAGATAAACTGGGATTCGCTGCAAGAAAGGATTCGAACTCTCCGACCGATACTAGCGAGGGTTTGAGATAAAAGGAATCGACGAAGACCTCGATGGGTTCCTTCCCTATCGAAAACTCGAAGGTTGAGGCCTCAACCCTAAGGGCGGCTGTCACTAGATCGGGAATTGTGCTGGCTTTCGCTGGGACCTCCCCAAAGAACCCGAGGGCAACCGAACAAAAGGAGAGGTGAATAAGCCAAATGATTTTGGTGGGATGTCGAATGCGTCGGATCATCATTAATACGAGCGCCAGAAAAACGGCGATTCCTCGTTTCTCACTTTGCACTTTAAACGAATCCGCGGTAGGTCAGAAGGGCTGAGCGAGGTCTTTCGCAAGCTTTTCAGATCTCAATACCACTTTTCTCTTCTCTCGACGATCGACTCATGGCGCTTACCCTCTCGTCTATCGCCTGAGAATATGAATACTTTGAGCCATCGAACCCAGCGTGATTGGAAACTATGAATCGCTATCTACTGGTAATACTGGTGTTGGTTTGGATTCCGGAAGGAACCTGTCAACTCTCTTGCGAGGAAGAGCTTCGGCTCAATCACATCCAGGTAATTGGCACGCATAACAGTTATCATCTCCGCCCCGAGGAAGCGCTCTTTCGCCAAGTCAAACTGGTCTATCCCGACGCTAAAGACTGGGACTACTCTCATCTGCCCTTGGACGAACAGTTGGACCACGGGGTGAGGAGCTTTGAGTTGGACCTCTATCACACACCCGAGGGTTTCCGGGTCTTTCATGTGCCTCAATACGACAAAGAATCCACCTGCCCCCTCTTTCTGGACTGCCTCGAATCGGTCCGGCTATGGTCTGAAAAGAATCCGACTCATGTCCCCATCAGTTTTCTGTTGGAAATCAAGGAAGAGGAAGCCCAATATTCGAAGACGCCCATCCTTGATATCGACCGAGCCGCGTTCGACAAGTTGGATTCGGATATAGAATCGGTTTTTGGACTTCAAGAGTTACTAACACCGGATGATGTCCGTGGCTCCTATGGGACACTGGAAGAAGCCATTCTCGATGAGGGTTGGCCCCTTCTCAAAGACATTCGAGGCCAGGTCTTCTTCATCCTCCACGAGGCAGACAAGAATCGCGAAATGTACCTGGACCAGCACGACAGTCTGAAAGGACGGGCCATGTTCATCAGATCGGAGCCGGGTCGCCCCGAGGCGGCCGTTCTGATTATGGACGATCCGGAGAACCCCGAAATCCCGGAAAGGGTCCGAGAGGGTTACTTGGTTCGAACTCGCGCCGATACTCGACCAGAGCAAGCCAGCAAGGGAGAAACCGCAAGACGTGACCAAGCTCTTCAATCGGGAGCGCACATTATCAGCACGGATTTCCCTCCTGGAGAACCACATCCGGAATCCAATTACGTGGTTCGGTTTCCGGGCGGTGCGACGATTCGTGTGAGTCCGGTTCATTCCAACATCGATTGTTCGATTCACGAGAATGCGACGAAGGAAGAAGCCGAAGAGTGAATCGTAGAGACCACCTCAAGATCATTGCAGCGACTCTCGGAACCACTCTCACAAATATCAAGAGCTGGAGTAACACCGCAAAACCGGACTGGAAACTTGCAATCGGTCTCAACGGATTTGCATCCTCATCTAGCAAATATGGAATGACCTTCCCGATCTGGGAGGTTCTGGATTTCGCGAGAGGCGAGGGGTTCGATGGTGTCGAACTTGTTCAGGGGTGGCCTGCGGGAAACTATCCAAATCCTGAAGAACAGGGCCGCATCGATGCAATCAAACATTTTTATGATGCCTACAAAATACAGATCTTTTCGGTTCAAACTGGGGCTGATGGAGCCTTCGCTCCGGATTTGGAAGCGCGGAAGGATTGGCTTCGAGAATTTGAACATCAGGCACGCTTTGCGCGATCAGTCGGCGCCGAATGCATCGGAACATGGCCCGGAGGCGGTCTAAGAGGGCAAACGATCGATCATGCCATCGAACATCTGGTTGATTCATTCCGAAAGGCGGGCGATATCGCAGGTGCACTCGGTCTTCAGGCTGCCTTTGAAATTGAACCGCCCTTTGTTTTCAACACAGAAGATCACTTGATCCGTATCCTTGATGGAGTCGACCACCCCCATTTTAAGACCATCTATGATCCGAGCCATTTCGATTTGATGAATGGGTCAACCGGAAAACCTCATGAGATGCTGAATCGGGTAGGGGTCAAAAACATCGGGTACGTTCATTTCACAGATGCTGATGGAACTCTCAGGGAAGGGGAGACCTCCAAACATCTCCCATGTGGAGATGGACATGTCGATATCGAAGCCTCCTTAAGGGCACTTGCTGAAGGAGGGTTCGAGGGTTGGATCATGATGGACGAATGGCAGGTCCCCGATCCTTATGATGCATGCCGAAAGGGCAAACAATGCGTTGAGGCATTTCTGAGTTAATACAGTGGTTCGAGTGCTAGTAGACGCAAACATTAATGCGCGTCTGGTCCCGCACCTTTTGAGCAATCAATTCGAGTGTTGATCGTGGGACTTCAGTTAATCCTGGATCAGGCGAAGAACGGTCGAGAGAAAAGATATCCAGTCGCTTGGGCGAGGCGCGATCGATCAGGTGGATCCAGTGGTTCACCTCTTCCTCGATGGTATTATCGATGCTCCCATTCACAAACATGCTCTGAATGACGGGCTTGGAGTAACCAACGATTGATTCGATCAAAGCATCAAACCGGAAGTCGGGGAGTGGTTGATTGATACGGCGGTACATAGATTCGGTGCCAGCATCTAGTTTAATACAAACCTCATCGAACAGACGGAGCGCGCGGCGGACCGACCGATGTTTCAGACGGGTTCCGTTGGTCAGGATCACTAACCGTGCAGTGGGGAACTGTTCCGATCTAATCCGTGTGAGATTTTCGATGAGAGGCAATAGATCGGGATAGAGCGTAGGCTCACCATTGCCTGCAAAAGTAATGGTGTCGATCTGGTTGCGCGCCCGGTTTAATGATTCGAGCGTTTGGGAGACGTGGCCAACGATGTCCGCAATCCTGGGCCAATCAAAAGAATCCCATCCTCCCTCCTCCTGGAGGTAGAGGTCGGTTCGGCCGCACTCACAATAGGGACAGTCAAAGGTGCACACTTTCTTTTCCGGCGGAATGAGATTGACCCCGAGGGAGCAACCAAATCTCCGAGAATCCACTGGGCCAAAGACACTCTCATGTTGGAGCCCGGATACTTTAGCGCGCCCTCGAGCATCTATTTGGATACCCTGCTTTAGAGGCTTCCGGAAAGTTTCCTGATTCATTTCGGTTTGGTGAAGGAGTACAGGTCTAGATTCCCTCAAGTTGGGAGGTGAGCCCGACCCTGGTCCTCAGGAGTCATCGACGAGACCTCTTTAAACGATTCCCGAAGAGCAAGTTTCTTATTCAATGCGGCAACCGCGAGTCCTTCGATCGTGACGTTTTGTAGAAATCGACGGTTCGATTCTCGCAATGTGCCCCACCGATCATGAAATGGACAGGGATCCTCGTCTTGGCACTCGGTCCAACCGAGTGCGCATTCCTTGAAACCAGACTGATCTTCAAAATGGCCCATCAGGTCCCACACTGAAATCTCATGAGCTTCCTTGAGGAGGATGTATCCACCACCCGGGCCTCGGGATGACTTGATGACTTTATGTTGAGCGAGGACTTTCATGACTTTTGCCAAATGGTGGCTGGAGACCCCCTCAGTTTCTGCGATTTCTTGAACTGTCATTGGCTTTGGGGTTTCTTGAGTAGCGAGGAGGATGAGTGCACGGATAGCGTGCTCAGTCGGTTTGGCATAGAGCAACGGCATAGGATCTCCTCTCCGAGGGGATAATCCGCCCTAGGAGTCCAAAGAGATCCCAGATCATCCCCGACTTTCACACCTAGAAACGGTTTTCGACATCCAGCCACCATAATATAAGCAATTTAGTACGAAAAAGCAAGTTCCAATTTCCATTTCCTTTTCTCTCGGTTTTTTCTAGGATATTCATACTTTCGCTAAGGAGTAGGCGGGTGGACCGTAGAGACCTTTTGAGTTTTGTGACAGCAGACGACATGGTGGTGGATGAACTTCCATGGGGGCCACACGAATGGCTTTCACGGCCGGGCCTAGTCGGAGCGGAAGAACTTCTGATGGTGCGAGTGCGAATGCCGGCGGGAAAAGCGCACCAATTCCACCGTCACCCTGAAATGGAAGAGATCATTTATGTGGTCTCCGGCCAAGCAGAACAATGGGTTGAACAAGAATCTCGAATTCTCAAGCCGGGTGAGATTGCGCACATACCGAAGGATGTCATCCATGGAACCTATAACCCCTTCGATGAAGAGTTGGTTTTCTTGGCAATCCTGTCCCCGGCCAAAATCGATGGCCCTCCGCTCATCGATGTCTATGAGGAGGAACCTTGGTGTCAGTTAAAGGAACCGATGCAGTTTTAGTTTCACCTGAAAAGTTTTTCCTGGTGTGAATGGGAATCAATACTTCTTAAGATGGATTAAGGTAAATCAGCAATCGATTCAGGATTCGCACAATTCTCCCCTTTGTCGAGCCAGGTCCTGCCGACGCGGCGTATTTCGTCCCAATCCTGAGCGGATCCAAGCAGGACATAAAACACTCGATGAGAGGTCCAATGGTTGAGCTCCATGTCTTTCGCGTTACCGAAGTAGTCCTTAACAAACGATGTGTACCGGGTCCCGTCGGGGACAAAGAATTGCCCGATCGAACCGAAACTATAGGCAAAAGGTGAGCCTGGTTCCCAGTTGTATTCTTGCGAATTCACCCAACCGATCGGCCAATGATTCCATTGGCCCTGCCCCCACTCGCATCCTCCTTTGGCTCCCGGTGTGCAGTGATCGACAAAATCGGTTTTTTCAGTAGTAAAACCGCTGGAATCGCCAAGCGCGGCGAAGAGGAGGCGGTCCTTAAAGGGCATCACCAAAGCACACCCTCGCGACCCAGATAGTTCAGCTAGAGTAGAATCGTCACCTCGACGACGGACTTCTCCGTTTTCGCCCCAATAAACCTCGTATTTCCGATCGCTATAGAGGTCGATCAATGCAAGCGTCAGATAATCCCCACGGTCGGGGTCGGGCGAAAACAAGTCTTTGATCAATTTGCCCGCAGGCACCACACCAAAAAGTTCGACCGGTTGCTGGCTGTAGGCATAGTGATTTTCAGGCATGAGGCTCTCGTAAGTCATCCTGCGAAGAACCAGCCCATTCGGATAGGCGAAATAGTCCTCCGTTCCACGTAACCGTGGCTGTGTGTCATCTTCCTTTCTTACAGCAAAATAGTTCCATCGCACCCAGACCCGTTCGGGACCGCTCTGGATTACATCCACAAAACTGTTCCTCTCCTTGCGACCCATGTTGTTGAACAATTCTGCGCTACCCTGGTGGTTCTCGGGGGGACCTTGGATGTTGCCCTCGAAGAATTGGTTACACATACCGGCTCCGTTCGGCAGTTCTAATATCGGGCAGTAACTCGCCTCGTGACTGAAGACGAACCGTTGAGGATAGTCTTTCCAGTAGACGACAAAAGCCTTCTTGGGATTCATATCCGCGTGCGGGGGGCTGAGGTTCATGTCTCCCGTAAAGTGACCGGGCGCATAATCAGACACCTCTACGACAGAGACCCCAGGCGTGGTTTTCTGCGCTATTTCGGCCAAAGTAACAGTTCTCGGTTTCTCGAAGATTGGATCGGGATCAGAGCCGGCGTTCGCTCCAACCGCGATGAACAAGATCCAAAACACCGTGACCACCAAGGTTTTCCTCATGAAATTAAAAAGGTACAAGTGATTTCTCCTTCGAATTGAGTCTGTATCTCCGGTTTTATTTTGAAGGGGTGGGTGTTGAGACTCCATCCATGTCGTCGATTGCAGGAATGATCCCCAGGGGCCGTGGAGAGGTCAAGCGTGTTTTTCCGTTTCCACCCGGAAGATTATAGAGGACCCTTGCCCATTCCGCTTGCTCACAACGTGAACTTTCGTTACCGTCCTTTCACCGGGAATCGGGTTAACATACAAAAGATGAAACTATCCATTATTGCCCCCATCTACAATGAAGAAGAAACGATCCGTTCGTTGACCGAGAAGGTTGCGGATGTCTGTGAACGCGAGGGATATGATTACGAAATCATTCTGGTGGATGACGGGAGCACAGATCTATCCATGGAGGTCATGAAAGAACTCGCGGAAGATGATAAACGCATCAAATGGGTCTGTTTCCAGCGTAATTTCGGCCAAGCGGCCGCCATGTCCGCCGGGTTCGACTACGCCTCGGGCGATCTCATTGTCACCATCGACGCGGACCTCCAAAACGATCCACAGGATATTCCCAGACTGATA
>JAJDBZ010000430.1 GCA_029261095.1 Candidatus Omnitrophota bacterium
AACAAACCGAGAAGACGGTCTTAACCCAGAGAAACCAGGTCCAATCTCTGGAGAACACTCTCAACTTGGTCCCTAGCCAAAAGCAGAGGATTCACGCCCAGATCGCGGTAATTGAAGCACGGCTTCAACAGGCTGCTCGCGATTTGGATCAATCCAACATCCTTACTCCATTCGATTGCCGAATTTCATCCAACGAAGTCGAGATGGGAGAAGCAGTGGTCGCGGGTCAGGTCCTCGCTCGGGGGGATGGAATCGACGTCTCTGAAGTTCCAGCCCAAGTCCCGATTGAAAAAATGCGTTCGATCGTGAGTATCCCCGGCCGCCCTCTCGAACCGCTCGGTTTGGAAATTTTTGGCGCAATGGATCGCTTCCCACTCCAAGTGATCGTTCGATTGCAAAGCGGCGGATTCTCCGCCGAATGGCCTGGCCGTTTTGCGCGTGTCTCCGATGCGGTCGACCCACAAACACGGACTGTTGGCGTGGTCGCGGCGGTAGACGATCCTTATCTTTCCGCGACCCCGGGAGTTCGGCCCCCACTGGTAAAAGGGATGTATTGCGAAGTCGAGATTCGAGGCGCTATCCGGCCTGACACTTTGGTCGTCCCGCGCTCCGCTCTCTATGAATCGGCTGTGTTTCTCCTCGGTCCGGACAACCGATTGGAAAGGCGGGCCGTAGAAGTTGGAACCATGCAATCCGATTACTGTGTTATCGAGGCTGGAGTTGCTGAAGGAGACCGTCTTGTTCTCACCGACCTGATTCCAGCCATCGAAGGGATGTTACTGGAGCCCGTCGATGATCCCGACGCGCGTGATCGATTGATCGAGCAGGCAACGGGCAGAGGGATGATTCGTTGAAACACTTCTGGCGGTTGATCCAATGATACGATTCTTTGCGGGGCACCCGACCGCGGCCAACCTGGTGATGGTCGCTCTTCTTTCAATGGGGATACTCTCGATCCCGGGAATTCGACGTGAGACCCTCCCCGATTTCTCGGCCGACGAGGTCCAAGTCACCGCAATCTATCCCGGCGCCACCGCACAAGAAGTGGAAGAGGCCATCTCCCGTCGCATTGAAGAGGAGTGCGACGATGTGGAGAACATCGAGGAAGTACGCTCGGAATCTCGCGAAGGAATCGGGACAGTCATCTTCAAACTGAAAGAGGGAGGGGACATCGGCCAGTTCATCGAAGACATCAAGACCGAGGTGGAGTCTATCGATGATTTTCCAGAACAAACAGAAGTTCCCATTATTAAACCGTTGAATCGGACCGACCAGGTTGTGTCGATTGCGCTGACCGGCCCCATGTCTGTTCCCCACTTAAAAGCCTATTGCGAAGAGATCAAACAGAAAATTCAAACGCGAACCGGTATCTCCTTGATTGATATACAAGGATTTTCCGAACACCAGATTCGCATCGAGATTCCGGCGAACACTCTCATGCAATATGGTCTCTCCGTAGACCGGGTAGCCGAGATCGTCGCCAACCAAAGCGTCGATTTACCCGCGGGGGATGTGAAGACTACAGACCGTGATGTCCTGGTTCGTTTCACCGACGAACGAAAGAATCCGAAAGACTTTGAGAACCTCATAGTGGTTGGAGGTCGTGGGGGTGGCGAAGTCAGGCTAGGCGATATTGCATTCATCACTGATCTGTTTGAACTCGATGAGGACAAGATCATTTTCAATGGCAGACGCGCTGGGATTCTTCAGATCACGAAGACCAAAAGCGAGGATGCTTTGAAGATCTATGACGATGTCGCTGCCTTTGTCGAGGAAGAGCGACTGCGCGCTCCCCCCGATGTGAGGTTCTATCTAACACAGGATGTCTCCTCGATCGTTCGGGATCGTCTCCAATTGCTCACGAAAAACGGTCTGCAAGGGCTGGTTCTCGTCCTGTTGGTGATGTGGCTTTTCTTCAGTTTTCGATTCTCCTTTTGGGTGGCGATGGGGTTGCCCGTTTCATTCATGGGCGCTTTCTTCTTTTTCCCAATCGTCGGGATCTCGATCAACATGATCAGTATGGTCGGGCTTCTCCTGGCAACGGGCCTTCTGATGGACGATGCCATCGTTTTATCCGAGAATGTTGCAAGTCATTTGGCCAAGGGAAAGAAGCCATTCGACTCGGTGGTCGATGGGGTGTCGCAGGTGAAGACCGGTGTCATCGCTTCGTTTACCACCACTGTCTGCGTATTCGGTCCGCTCTCTTTTGTCAAAGGTGACATTGGCAATGTCCTGCGGGTAATGCCCCTCGTGCTCATTATTGTCCTTTGTGTCAGTTTGATTGAGGCTTTTCTCATACTTCCCCATCACCTGGCTCATTCTCTCCGTCACATGAAATCTAAAAAACCCAATCGATTTCGAGTTTTTTTCGAGCGTAAGATCGACCAGGCTCGTGAACACCTCCTCGGAAGAGCGGTCGACTTTTTCGTCTCCTGGAGGTACCTGACAGCGGGTGGGATTCTAGGCTTCTTCTTGATCTCTGTCTCGTTAGTCGCTGGCGGATTGGTGAAGATCCAAGCCTTCCCCGACCTCGATGGAGATCTTATTGCCGCCCGAGTGTTGCTCCCCCAGGGCACTCCCCTTTCACGGACCGAGGAGATTGTCGATCGATTAGTCGAGACTCTCGAGGAAGTCAATAAGGAGTTTCAGCCCTTGCAATCCGAGGGAGAGGAACTGGTGAAGAACATCAACATCCAGTTCGGACAGAATGTCGATGCGTACGAACAGGGTCCGCACTTGGCAACCGTTACAGTCGATCTGCTGACCGCCGAAGAACGGAACGGGCGCATCGATGACATCGTCAACTCCTGGCGAGAGAAAGTCGGCCCGCTCCCAGATGTGCTTAACCTTAAATTCGCCGAACCGATGATCGGTCCCGGCGGCAGGGCTATCGACATCCAACTCTCTGGAGAGTCCCTCGAAGATCTTGGCGAAATCGCGCATGAGATGGCGGCTTGGCTGGATCAGTTTCCCGGGGTCTTCGATGTCAATGACGATCTTCGTCCCGGGAAACCTGAAATTCTTGTCACCCTCCGCGAGGGAGCGACATCCCTGGGCCTTTCAGCAATGGATATTGCCCGTCAACTTCGTGCGGCCCTCTATGGTCGGACCGCGAACGAGATCCAGGTAGGGGTAGAATCCTATGAGATCGATGTCCGTCTCGCCGAGGAGGATCGCAACAGCATTGCAGACCTTGAGTACCTGCACATCACCCTTCCAAATGGAGAACAGGTTCCCCTCAGCGCTGTCGCCAAACTTGAATCCGGAAGAGCCTACGCACGAATCGCGCGGGTGGATGGGCGACGGACTGTCAGTGTGCAGGGTGAAGTCGACAGCCGCAAAATCAACACCGGAGAACTTCTCGGAAAACTTCAGAAGGATTATGTTCCCCAACTGAAGGAGAAACACCCGGATCTAAGAGTTGCCCTTGAAGGGGAAGCGGAAGAATCGGCGGAAACCGGATCCTCCATGAGCCGTGGATTTCTACTGGGGATTTTGGGGGTTTTTATTCTGCTGAGTTTTCAGTTCCGAACTTACCTCGAACCGCTTGTGGTCATGGTGGCGATACCGCTCTCGTTGATCGGGGTTATCTGGGGGCATTTTTTGATGGGACTGGATCTTACCATGCCGAGCATCATGGGGTTCGTATCGCTCGCAGGTGTGGTTGTGAACGATTCCATTCTGCTTGTCCAATTTATTAAGATGCAACGAGCCTCAGGTCTTTCGATTCCTGATGCCGCGAAGCAGGCCAGTCGAGACCGGTTCCGCGCCGTCTTGCTGACATCTCTTACCACAATCGCAGGATTGTTGCCCTTGCTTTCCGAACGCTCGCTCCAAGCACAGATCTTGGTCCCTCTGGCTACATCGATTGTTTTCGGTCTTTTCGCTTCGACGGTGCTGGTGCTGATTGTGGTTCCTTCATTTTATTCTATCGTCGGTGACCTCGGATGGACAGAAAAGATCGAACTTGAGGAGGAATAAACCTCAAATCTCAACAAGGTCAATAACGAAAGATCTCTAGACTCGCGTCGTCGATAAGACAAATGGTCTCTAGGGATGATCTCCAGCATCTGCGGGATTCTTTCCATTTTCTCGTTCGGTCGTGTCACCCCAACCATCGCCGTCACGGTCGACTCCGACCCGAATACCGGTGCCACCCGGGACCAATGTGTAAGTCAGGGGCTGCAGGGGGGAGGCCAAAAGTTTCAGGTCTTCCTGAGAAGCAGTGTCTCCATTCCGGTCGGTGAGAAAGAGACCTGATCCGGTATCGTATACCGCACCTCTCGGATTACCGTCTATGAGTGCCTTAACCACCAGATCGACACGGCCGCCACCAGCGACCGCGATCATTTCGTTGATGAACTCTACCTCTTCCGTGCTGCTTACTGTGATCTGGGCCCCGACAGCCGCGTGCGAATCGGCGCCAATGGGCCCTGGAGGGTTTTGGTTGTCTGTTGGAGAACCTTGAACACCGAAATCCGAACCCGAGAAAGCGAGCACCAATGCAACGAGGTCAGCGACCTCTTGGTCTGTTTCTATATCAAAAGCTCCCTCGGAAAGAAAACGCTCGAGACTGTCCACAGATCCATCATGGAGGAACCCAAAACCGGCACGATTGGAAGGCGTCAACATGTTGAATCCCGTTTTTTCGAATTGGTTTCGGAGCTGAGGAACTTTCATTGCGATGTTGGTGGACCCATCCACTGAGACCAACGCGTGGTGTCGCTCGCCTTGTGGTCCGATGGGGAACTCGACCGGATTCCCGCTCAATCCGTTGTCCAAAGTGAGATCCGTCCCCATTCCGGTCGGCAAAGTGTGGCATGCGACACACGAGAAATTTCCTTGATCGATAAGACGATCCGTGTCCACATAAATCTCGAGTCCACGAGCCGCGTTTCCTGGTGGCAATGGCATTCCCGCGGGAGCGACCCTTCCCGTGGTCAGGTGATCCGGGAGGGGGAGGCTTTCCGGTAGAGAGTTATCGAAGTTTCGATGCGGGTTGGGTGGAAAGACCATGGTGGCAAGAAAATTCTCAAACTCGCTCATCTCCTGTGGGGTCAACATGCTGTCCGCGCCTTGAAGCCCCGTAAAGGCAGGATTGAATTCTTCGATTCCGTTGCGATCTCCCCGCCAGTGGTGAGGTTCATGACCGATGATGTCCTGAAGTGTTTGGGTGGTCATCGGGCCTTTCATCGGATGGAAATCTTCAAACCCAATTTTTAGAAGTGGATTGATTCCGCCCAGGTTGTGGACACTCGGGGTGACATCTTTCATCTCACCTGAGGGATCGCCCAGATCCCATGCAAGTCGATCCATTCTTCCATCAATGTGACAAGATCCACAGGCGACATGTCCCAGTCCCGAGTTTTTGTGGGTGTCGTACAGGTGCTTCCTTCCAACTTTGATTTCAGGTGGTGTCGGATCGAAATATGGAATTCGATTCACCTCGATTTCGGATTGGGTATCAATCACCGACAGACTTCCATCGAAACGGTTAAGGACATAAAGCTGGTTTCGGTTTTCGTCGAGTGCCAGTCCGACCGGTCCCTCTCCAACATGGATTGTCGAATTTCCTCCATTTCTATCTCCATTTGAGTCGATGGATATCACATTGTTCGACCCCATACCTGCCACATAACCTTTGGTCCCACTCGCGTTCCACACGATTGCGCGTGGGTCGCCCACCGATAGAGCACGATTAGCCGGAGTTGTGGTGGTAGCAGAGTAGGGAACCAAATGAGGATTCAGGTCATGGATCGATGAGGGATTCGGGGACACTGGATCGGACATCGCCAAATGGACCCTCAAGAATTTTCCGTTGATGACTGGCTCAAACCGCACCTCATTGATCCCATCCGTTCCAATCACAGTCACCTTCTCATTTCCGGGGTTGACCGCGATCGCCATACAGATGTTCATCATCCCGGTCGCGTATCCAGTCAGAGTCGCGGAAGCGACATCGATGATCGCGACATCCCGATCCGGAAGATGCCACCCTTCAATACGACCAGAGAGGTTGGCCATGTTCCCTGAAACAAACGCGCTCCAATCCGCGCCGTTATCATCCACCCATTCCCCAGTGGCATTTTTCTTAACAATCAACCCAACCTTGGGAGGGGTGGGAAGGGAAGGATTGAGTGGCGGGTTGAAATTGTTTCCATCATTGGGCGGTGGGTTGGTTCCACCATAGGGCCCCAATCCATTCTCCACAACATTGGGTGGGAAAGAAATAACACTCAGTTCATCGGCACCACCACCCAGAATGGTCGATCCGTTCCCCGACTCGAAGATGGCGGCATAAATCGTTTCTCCATCCGGACTCAACGCCAGTCCTTTCGGGTCCTCGGCGTCGATAGGAATTTCAACCGGTTTCATTTCTAAGTCATTCGGATCGAACACCTGGATCAGGTTGACCTGGGAACAAGTCACAAACGCCTTTTCGGGCGATCCAGCAAAGACCACATCGCAGGGCTCGTCTTGGGTTTTTACTGTTTGAACGACTGCCCCAATGTTTAAGTCTATAATTCCAATCGAATCGGATACATGGTTGACCGACCACACCTCGCTGTTTGTGCGGAATCGAACTGTCACTGGATCGACTCCGACTGGAATTGACTGAGTGTGCTCGGGAGTTCCACTCGACAGATCGAAGATCTCGACCCGATAGTCGGCCAGGTTGCATATAGCCATCGTATTTCCATCTGGCGACAAGTCGATTGGATGGACTGGAGGTGTCTCGAAATTAACAAACCCCGAACTTGGAAAAGTTGCCACAGTCTCAGTCGGGGACGGAGTCGGTGTCGAACTCGCAGTGTCCGTGGGTGTTTCAGTGGGTGTGAAAGTCAGCGTAGGTGTATCGGTTGGTTCGGGTGTGTGAGTGAGAGTCGGCGTCGAGGTGGATGTCGGAGTCGATGTATGTGTGGATGTGGGGGTTGGTGAGGGTCCGTTTCCTTCTAGTAGTTCAATCAGTGGGTTAGCTTGATGGTCTGAATCTCCCATCCATTGGACCGAAAAATCGAAGAGCGAATTCGGTGATGGGAGATCTCTTTTCGATTGGGCGTAGAGTGCTGTCGGAATTAACAGACAAACAGTGAGCAGGATGGACTTGATCATGAACGACTCCTATTCCATTAACGATACATCCGTTTGAAGAGAATTGCAGCTTGTCGGAAATGTCCCGGGTGAGTATTGGTAAGTATCAAACAGAGTCTGATATGTTTCATCCCGATTTCAATTTCCGAAACGCCTCTCCCAATTCCGAGTTCTTATAATAGGGATCAAGGGGAAAGCACCCTGAAGCCATCCCCTTCCTGGGTGCGGTGGTGCAATCCGAAAAGGTTCGACAAATCTTCTTACGCTTCAGTTCGCCAGTGGTGAGGACATCGTGCGGTAATTCAGGATAAGAGAGAACAAGACGACCCACTCCCGCAAAATCCATCCATCCCTCCCGGACCAATGCTTGAGACACTTGAGGAATGAAGTCTTGCAGGTATGTGAGTCCAGTCCCGACCACCAATGCTTCGGGACAAGCCTTTTTAATCATCTTTGCCGCAGTCAGCAGTCGAACGACACCTATGAGTGGTTCCTCGGGGGGTTGATAACCATCCGATGGAGGGAAATAAGCCGGTCTCTGGATGTGTGGATTGTAGTAGGGCGAACCGCAGCTGATGTTAACCAGGCGGACATCCCGATCCAATAGGAATTGAACGAACTGAACTGCATCCCCAAGTGGCTCGTCGGCTGCCCCAAAGGGGTCATCTCCGAAATGATATTGGTATTCGCCTTGGCACTCTTCCGGGATCCCGATTCCAAGTTTCCGTTCCGTGGAAGTTTCCGGATCGGGACGATAAGGAAGAACATCAAAGGCACTCAGGCGGACCCCGACCTCGAGTCCAGGCGCCTCAGCCCGGATCCCCTTCAGAATCTCATCGAGGAATCGAGTTCGGTTTTCGAATATCCCGCCATACTTCCCTTCGCGGTCGATCGATGAAAGAAATTCATGACCCAGGTACCCGTGACAATGCTTAATGTCGACAAACTGGAACCCAATCGTCGCTGCTCGTTTTGCGGCGATCACAAAATCTTCAATCAGTTGGTCGATTTCCGAGTCGCTGAATAGAGGGTCATCATTTTCGATCTTTACCCTTCGGTCAAGGATGGGATGAGGATATAGAGCACGAGGTTCGGGTTTAGTTTTTTCGTTGGGTCTACTGAAACGGCCGGAGTGAGTCAGTTGAAGGCCGATATACAGATCGTCAGGTTCACCCACCTCTTCACGGTGTGCCGCTATAAGATTCTCGCGAAGGGATTCGATTGAACCGAGGTTGGTGTCGTTGATTAGGAGTTGGTTGGGATTGGCTCGGCCATCGTGACGGACCGCGACCGCTTCCCCACCCCAGATGAATTTCGCTCCGGAGAGACCAAAATTCTTCCATCGTCTCCGAGTCAGATCGGTCGGCTTCCCCTCGGTCGTTCCGTCCCATCCCTCCATGGGGTGAATCGCCCAACGATTCCCAGCTCGTTGACCATTCCATTCGATTGGATTCGACAATGGAGAATCGGGAGCTGTCAATATTGCCTCGTCGCAGGGCAATTCCAAACCTAATTTGTCAAGGTACCCTTTAAGCTCCGCCGTCGATTTGATCTTCGAGATCCGTGGATAGGGTCCGGTCATTGAATCTGGGCGATCGCGTCGTAGAGGTTCTTAGGTCGAACAATCGTTTCATCACGATTGGGTCCGACCGATGCGACCACGACGGTCGATTCAGTGATCTCTTCGATACGCTTAATGTATGACTTCGCGTTATCGGGTAATTCATCCCAGGTTCTCATTCCCGATAGATCGACACCCCACCCAGGCATTATTTCGTAATCCACCTCGCAATCGGCGAGCAGAGTCAAATCCTCGGGCGCTGTGTCGAGCACCTTTCCATCCAATCTGTATTGAGTTGCAATCGGGATCTCGTCGAACTCACTGAGAACATCGAGGCGTGTAACCGCCAGCGCGTTCGATCCGCTCACCATCACCGCTCTCTTCACTAAGGGGCCATCGAACCATCCACACCGGCGAGGTCTTCCTGTGGTCGCACCAAATTCGCCTGCTGGTCCTGCGTTCCTGAGCTTGTCCGCAGTCGCCTCATCGAGCTCGGTTGGAAACGGACCCGAGCCGACTCGAGTCGAATAAGCTTTGACAATCCCAAGGCATCCGGAAATAGATTGTGGGGGAACACCCGCACCTGTGCACGCGCCGCCGCTACTCGTGTTGCTTGAGGTTACAAATGGGAAGGTTCCAGAGTCGATATCGAGAAGGACTCCTTGCGCGCCTTCGAATAGGATTCTTTTCCCCGCTTTGCTCGCGTCGTGCAAGGTCTTCGGTACATCCGCCAAGAAGGGTCTGAGCCTCTGACCCATCTCGATATAAGGCTTATAGATATCATCTATTGGAATCGGCACATCCTTGAAAAAGTCCACCAGTAGGTCGTTGATATACTCCATCTGCGTTTCAAGGCGCGATCTGAATCTCTTTTCATCCACCAAGTCGCCCATGCGGATACCACA
>JAJDBZ010000044.1 GCA_029261095.1 Candidatus Omnitrophota bacterium
AGAAGAATCGGCCCTCGACAACTATCTGAGGAGCAATCCGATGATTGACTGGCCCCAGGCGTTCGACGGCAAAGGGTGGGAGTCCTCTGCCGCCATGGTTTATGCAGTGGATGCTTTGCCATCGTCCGTAGTTATCGATGGGGACGGTATCATTCGGGCCATCAATCCTCGCGGTCAGAAACTGATTGATAGTGTCCTCGGCCTCCTGAATAAGCCTGGACAACCCACTCTTTCCTTGAAAATCCAAGGCCAACCTCCATTTTTTCAGTAGTTTGGATCCATAAGAACTGTATCATTTTGCTAGACTTATCAGCTTCAGAGCGAGAATGAATTTAGAGTAGCTGGTTACAGATTGAAAAATTTGGTTTAGACTACTCTCAACAGGCTGGGAAAACATTCGAGGGATGAATCCAAGGGGGAGAAACTTTGATTCATTCGGGATCTCTATTTGTCCGCGCGCTCGGTTTGTGCGCCCTGTGTTTCTTGTTGATAGGCCTGTTAAAGGGTTGCGCCACTGCGCCTAAGCAGAGAACTGTGACCATGGAGGCCACGGCGTATTGCGATTGCGGTAAATGCTGTGGTTGGGAACGCGGTTCTTGGAAGTGCCTCAAATTGGATCTCTGGAACAAGTATGTTTCGCAGGGCCAGAATGCCGGTCGTAAGTACACTGGGAAAACCGCGAGCGGAGTAAAGCCCATCGAATACGATTCAGGTCTGCTTTCGTTGGACACAATCAAACGCCCCTGGAAAGCACCTGTGCGTGTGGTCAACCCGACAAAGTGGGTTCGCCGAGAAGGAACCATCGCTGCTGACACTGACTACTATCCCTTTGGAACACGCATGTACATCCCAGGGTATGGATGGGGTGTGGTCCGTGACCGAGGCGGGGCCATCAAAGGACCAAATCGAATCGACCTGTTTCATGACGCACACAGCGATGCCCTCGACTGGGGGCGGAAGAATGTGGAAGTGGTCGTTGTCCGGCCCGAAGAATAGGATCTCCGGCTACTGCTTCAAACTGACCCTCTGAGCCCCGACATCCTCGAACCAATCATGGAAATCCTCATATAACTCTTCGACTTTCTCCGGCATCTTAGAGGCGATGTTGGTTGTCTCTCCGATATCGGCTTTGAGGTCGTAAAGTTCCACATCGTCCGGGTAACCCTTGGGGCCGACAGGGGAACCGTAACGAATGAGCAACTTGTACTCTCCTTTTCGGATCGCGCCGGATGGCTTGGTTCCTTGACGACGGTAGTGCGGGTAATGGAAGTGTATCGCCTCGCGGTCAAGGTCCCCGTCCTGTTTCAATACTGGCAGAATATCGATACCATCGACTTCTTCCCCGGTCACCGACAACCCCGCAATGCTCGCGAAAGTCGGAAGAAAATCGTTGCTGATGACAACCTCGGATGAGGACGAACCTTCCTCGACCACTCCGGGCCAGCGCACGATCATCGGGACGCGGATCCCACCCTCATACAGGTTTCCTTTAGACCCGCGCAGAGGCGGATGAATTCCCGGATCGCCGAGCATCCCATTGTCCGAGTAAAAGACAACGATCGTGTTGTCTCGAATCTCGAGCTCATCAATGGTTTCCAGAACTCTTCCGACCCCCTTGTCCAACATCTCGAGCATCGCTCCCAGCTCCGGTTTGTTCACAGGATTGTCCGCGCCGGGTTTCTTTTGGTATTTCGCGATCAGATCGGGATGTTCGATCTCCGGAGCATGGATTGAGTTGTGGGTGACATAACAGAAAAAAGGTCCTTCTTTGTTCTCCTTCATGAAATTGATGGCTCGGTCGGTGATCTTGGCCACATTGTGGGGATCGTCTTCCGGATCGACGTTCTTGTTGGTGAGAAGCCTCGGTTTGTGGGTCGTGTAAACGTCCTCAAACCCTTGGGACATCGGGTCGCCAGGCCTTTCGAGTTTGTATTCTTTGTCTTTGTTCAAATGCCACTTCCCGAAATGGCCAGACAGATACCCCGCTTTGTGAAGCACCTCCGGGATGGTGGTCTCCTCGACCGGAAGATGTTTCCTCCATTCGGGCTGCTCTAAGTCGCCCAAAGACTCAATTCCCGGAATGAAGTCGGTGAGATGAAGCCTTGCCGGATATTTCCCGGTCAACAGACTCGCTCGGGTCGGCGAACAAACGGGAGCGGCGGCGTAAGCGTCGGTGAACCTCATCCCCTCAGTGGCCAATCGATCGAGATGAGGGGTTTCATAAAAATCGCTGCCATAGCACCCCAGCTGGTGCCAGCCCAGGTCATCGGCGAAGATGAATACGATGTTGGGTGGCCGACCCGAATCTTGGGCGGTCGCGATATTCCGCCCCAAGAGTGTGTGAGCCATCCCACACCCGAAGAGTCCTAACATTTCACGTCTGGTGACTCCCTCTCGATCTCCAAGCATACCTACCCTCCCTGTCACACATTCAGTTGGATGAGACTATCATGCAGTGTCGGCGGAACTCTAGCAACTCACAAAATTGGAGGCCCCGTCCAACACAACACCCCATTGCATTTCTACTTGGATTCATCACAATGCATCTGATAAAACGTTTTCTTGCTTGATTTTTCTTATCGTTTGCCGAGGAGTCTTTTTCCATGCCCCGTCAATTTCTCTCTTTTCTTCTCATCGTCCTTCTAATTCTCTGGGTCTCCGATTCGGTTCACTCGGCGCCCAGTTTTGATCAGCCCGATCTCTCCGACGATGCGTCCCCCGTGGTCGTCGAAGGCTTCCAAATCTCGGAGTTCGGAAAGGAACCGGTGGTTCGAAACCCGGCGGCCCTTGCATTCGACCGCTATGGACGTCTCTTTGTCGCTCAAGGCCCTCAGTTCCGCTATCCCAAACCGGATACACCCGGTGACGAAATTTTGATCCTTGAGGATACCAACGGAGATGGCGTTGCGGACAAAGAAAAACAATTCGCCTACGGGTTCAATAACATCCAAAGTCTGGCTTGGAGAGGAGGCGATCTATGGGTTGCCAATGCTCCAGACCTGACCGTAGTCCGAGATCTTGATGGAGACGATGTGGCGGATGAATACTCACTTGTCTTTACCGGCATCGGAACTCTCGAACACGGTTTGCATGGATTGAATTGGGCTCCCGATGGTCGCCTCTACCTTTCGAAGGGTGATACTCCCGTTCATCCTCACGCACCGAAAGTCTTCCGGGACCTCTCGGATGTTCCTTCCGACGACCCCGACACTCAACCCGTAAAGACTTTCAACTCCCCTGATTCGCCAGACAATCCCTACCGGGCCAACTACATCAAACCAACCGATCCCCACACCGAAGGCGGAATTCTACGATGCGGGGAGATGGGAGAGAATCTCGAGATCTTCTCTCGCGGTATGCGGAATCCCTATGACCTCTGCTTTGACACCGAGTTCAACTGGTTTGGAACGGACAACGATCAGGATGGGGGCGACAAGATCATGATGCCTTTCTATGGGGCGCAATATGGTCACCGCCACCCTTGGACGTATCAGTGGACCGGCGAAGATCACACGCCGACTGTCCCGGCCAGCGGTCCCTTCTTCCATGGGTCCGGAACCGGCGTTGCTTTTTCTTCCAGCCCCCATTTCCCTGAAGCGTATCGCAATGTTTTTTTCATCGGAGATTGGCTTCAGATGAAAGTCTATGTCCATCGACCCACATGGGAAGGTGCTCTCATGAAATGCGACACCCAAGAGCTCGAAGTATTCGCTGAGAATGGAGACGAAGAATCCTTGTTTCGTCCAACGGACCTGGCCATCGGTCCCGAAGGCGCCCTCTACATTTCGGGATGGGGTAAAGAGTATGGTGCAAAATGGAGTGAGGACCGCGAGCAGGGGAATGCGGGTCGCGTTTACAAGATTCAGGCCGAGGGAAAGGAGTCGACGCCATGGATTACAGCTCCTAGAAGGAAGCGACCCCATTCCGATTGGACATTCGATCAGCTCATTGAAGACCTGGATTCGGATCTCCTTGTCTGGCGTGTGGATGCGCAAGACGAACTCACCAACAGGTCTTCTACGATCAAGCCTCAACTGGAAGAAGCGTTGTCTTCAAAGACACTTTCGAAGAGCCAACGCACCTGGGCTGCCTGGTCGCTAGGCCGAATGGAGTTGGAGGATGAATCTATCGACCGATTCTTTGTAGAGGTTCTCAAAGAACAAGGTCACCCTCTCGACCTGCGGCTCCAGGCTCTCCGTATCCTCGGCTATCGCACCACCCAGCGGCCAGGAGAGAACTCCCTGCCGGCTGAGGTCGTCGATACTCTGAAGGATTCAAATCCAAGGTTACGATTCGAGGCAGTCCAAGCGATTTGGCAATCCCGCCACACCCCATCTCTCGATTCTCTCGTTCAAAGTCTGGCCAAGGAAGAAGACCGTATCGCCTACTACTCGCTCTGGCAGGCGCTCGAGGATCTCATCCCAATAGAGGAAAGGAAGTCCCTCTTGAGATCCAGTTCGGAGCCGAAGGTCCGGTTGGGATTACTTTTGGGGATGCTGGAGAATAAAGAAATGGCTGGCGATGAGGTCGTTCAGGTTCTTCAAAGGGACACCGATCCTGAGGTCCAGGAATGGGCGGCTACATGGACGGCTAATGTTGGGCATGGCCTCGAAGACCCCTCTCAAGTGATCGACAAATTACTCGACCTGAATCAGAGGGGGATCAACTACGAATTGCGAATGAACCTTTTAAAAACCTTGGAGAGGATGGAGGTCTCGGGAGAGAATTGGACCCGGCTCCACGATGGGTTCTATCAAGATCATCGGAGGGGTGAGATTTTTGTACCCGAAAAGTCACAAGAGGCAGCCCTTTGCCTCCTCGTCCTGGCGCAAGATCCATGGGCCCTAACTCATCTCTGGGAAGGTTTATCGCATGAGTGGGAGCCGGTTCGTTTGGCAGCCATCAAAGGTTTCCAAATGCTAGGTGATACAGGTCGGGGAGAACTTCTTAACAAACTAACCGAAATCGAGGAGTCGCAATTGATGGGTGCTATTGAATCTTTAAGGGGGTTTAACTACACCAAGAATCCGTGGGAAGGAACGGAGGAACAGGTGGCCACAATTGCCACGGCGTTCGAATCCTCCACTGACCCTCTCTTCCGCCAGAAGGCGCTTAACCTGCTTCTTTCGGCGGATGCCCGGACGTGGGAACACGATCGAACGAGAGATCATGCCGTTCGGTTAGCCCAGAGCGCGGTGACCGATCCCGATCCGAGAATCTATCAGCTCGCGGAAGGTCTCGGTCAGAAAATCGGCGAGAACATTGAGGCCGTCA
Source organism: Candidatus Omnitrophota bacterium (assembly GCA_029261095.1). Taxonomy (GTDB): domain Bacteria; phylum Hinthialibacterota; class Hinthialibacteria; order OLB16; family OLB16; genus JACKFH01. Next base: position 5,275 of record JAJDBZ010000044.1, read on the forward strand.
AGCGAGACCCAGCCACGATTGAAGACGTTCTCGCACACCTCGATGAAGCGAACCCCGAAAATGGGCATCTTCTTTTCTATCAGGTGGGGGGACGAGCCGCGTGTTACAGTTGCCATCGAGTCGGAGGGGAAGGGAAGACCTTTGCCCCCGATCTTTCCGATGTCGGTTCCCGCCTGGATCCCCGGACTGTGGTCGAATCGATACTTCAACCTAATGCAACCATCACCGAAGGATATCGTGCGCAGCTCATTGAAACCGAAGATGGCGAACTCTTGACCGGAGTACCAGTGGGCGAAACCGATTCGATGTTGAGATTCATCCAGTCGGATGGCTCTGCAATTCCGATCGATAAAAGAGATATCGTCGAACGCAGGAATCTGGATACCTCCATCATGCCCGACAACATGACCGAACTTCTTACTTCGGAAGAAGTGGCGGACATCTCCGCTTGGTTACTGGACCAAAGGGGTCCTTCGTCCCTCTCCCAGTAGGCTTTCCTTCACAAGAATAAGCGACAGACCAAGTCTTCCTGTTGAGACTCCCAAACTCCAAAGATTCTGTAACGATTTATTGCAACTGGACATTTATTAAACTGAATCGTCCACAATTAATCTGGTTGGCCTCCATATTGCACTACCCGCTCTCGTCACCGGGATGCAGTTCCTTCGCCTCTCGCAGGCCGGTTTCGATTGAGATGATTAGGGAAAAGGCTAGACGAACGGAGGAACAATCATGGAAAAACGAGCCCCACTTAGAATCACACTCATGTTTTTAGTTGTCTTTGTTTCAGCACCGTATTCTTGCGCGCCTCTCGCGGCACAATCTCTTGAAATGATCCAAAATGGAAGTTTTGAGACTGGCGATTTCACTGGCTGGA
>JAJDBZ010000431.1 GCA_029261095.1 Candidatus Omnitrophota bacterium
GATTTTCGGAGGTGATGTACCGACAAAGCAATTCCAACAGGGCGTCGCCATCACCGCCAGGTCCTGGCCCACCAACAAATTCAAAGCCGGTCCCGACCGTCTCTAGGTCAATGAATGCTCCGTTCAGTTCGCTGACTACGACGTTAGCAAATGGACCGAGCGTGCTGAAATCGATGAGATCCCCGGGTCGGAATCCTGGCGGTGGGGGGATGACTCCAGGTTGGATCACCTGAGGACCAGTCAATACTCCGCTGGACGAGAAGACTTGACCGGCTCGATCCAAAACGATCACACCACGATTCCCAGGCGCCACTTCGATATCACGATAGACATCGGTGCCGGGGAAGTAATAAGGAATATCTTCGCGTCCGAGTTCTCCTGTCGCATTACCTATGGTCCTCGCATCACCCATCGAAAAGATGCCGCCATACCCGTCAAGGATATAGAACCCCTGACCGCTAGGAGTCAGTGCGAGAGCCCTTGCGATATCGAATCCGAAATACGGCTGGTCTCCAGGGGCCGGCGCATCCCCAAGTGGGTGAGTCGCACCAAACCCGTCCAGGATAAGGAGGCCTTCTCCCGTTGGTGTCAATTCCATATCCCGAGCGATATCCATTCCGAATGTCGGGCCTTCCGCCAAATCCAGATCGGGTGTTGGAACGCTTCCCAGGGGGTGAATGGTCCCGAATCCATCCATGATGTACATCCCGTTTAGGAAGAAATCGGGTTCGAGGTCTCTGGCGATATCCATCCCAAAGTTGATGGACCCTTGGCCAAAATTGACGATGTTGGAGGTGCGTACGAAGTCTCTCCATGGATCGGGGTCGCCTTTCAGAGCAACCTGGCCGTTCGCTTTCAGGAAGAGCGCGCCGCGATCGTTAGGAGTCATCTCGACGTCACGAATGTCATTAAAGGGTTGACGGAAATCGGGGATATTAATGTTGGCAGTCCCAGATCCGTACACATTCCCGATATTGTCGAACAGATAAAATTCTTCCGTTTGGAACACGTCTCTTTGCGCTTCCGGGATACGAATGGAACCGTTGCTGTAAACCGGACGCGGGGGATTGACTCCGTCATCGACGATCCCGTAGATGAAAACTTCAGCATTGGGGTTCGTCAGCAAATCACCCGGGAACCTGAAGGTGAACGTGAGATTTGCATCTCCGTCATTGTCCAGGATATTCGTTGTAGTTTGGCCATCGACGAATGGGATCGGTTCGCCGTCTACCCCAAAGTTATTGATGTCGTAATAAAAATCGACTGCGGCAGTGTTGTCGGGGTCGTCGAAGGTAAATGAGACATCGAATTCGAACTCAACCCGTTCGACATTCGGTCCTCCAGGAAATTCGGGTTCGTCCACAACATTTGCCCGGGCCTCGCTTGTGGTCGAGGGTCGCACGAAAGAGAGTGTCGGGGGAACATTGGAGGATCCGACTCGCATTGAGGCGGTGTTGAAATCGCTGGGCGGGTGCGTCCCGGGTATCAGGTTTTGTAGGAAATTATCTGGATCTCGGTAGGTGCTGTAACCGATACCATCGGCAGGAATTCTCGCTCGAAATGCATCCCCACTCGTGGCTGCAGGTCCCATGCGGAGAGAGACCAAGATGTCAGGTCCAACCAACTCGGGAATCCGGTTCGAATTTGGGATCTGAGTCTTGTAGAAATAGGTGTAATCTAAATCCCCTCCATCAACTCCAAAGAGAGCCGATAGATCGTCACCAAAATCTACAAGAAATCCGTTAGGATGGACGTTAGCGATTGCGCCTGCCTCCACAGTTACGGGTGAACCGGGGTTGGGGTCTTCGGTGATGACCGGGTGATCTATTCTGACAAAAACCGCGTCGATGAAAATGCTCCACGGGTCATTGACCAGATCAAAAGGAAACTGGGCTTCGACCGCCAAACATGCTAAATTTGGGTAGTCGATAAGGAGACTTCCATTGGTCAACTCTTGGATCGTAGGTGCAACGACATAAGCGCCTGGAGCAAAGGCAAGCGTAAAGTCATTCGCTTGGAGATAGGCAATCACGTCGTCGTTCGGATCCAACTGACCGTTTAATCCAATCGGATCTTCGTCTCCGAAGTCATCTTCATCAGAAAGGCCATCGATGTCGTCATCGGCATCATTGACCAGTTCTTCGTCGAACAAACCGTCCCCGTCATCGTCTGCGAAATTACCTTCCGGGGTATCGTCATCGACCATGATTTCCAACCCTCTTCTCGGGAAATCAATGATGTTTGGGTCAATCAATGACTGTAAGTTGAAGGTCCCTAGGGTAGGGTCATCATCGAGAATAACGTTTGCTACGTATTGGCGATCAATTTCTTCCACGTTCTCTACGGGGTCCAAGATGACTTGGATGCTATCGAAGATGATCCCCGTGTTGAGGATGTCCCTGCCGCTAAAGCCGATTCCATTGACCGTGGTAAGCGCACCCTGTCGATAGTCGTGCATATCGATCCCAATGGGGGCCAAGGGGGGGGCTCCTTCGTCATCTGTCCCTAATGTATTTCCTCGATTATTCAGGTCATCTGAGTTGACCAAATCTTTCAAGACGATCGATGGTTTGGGACGAACTTCTACCACGGTGGTGTTAGGTTGAGTCTCTGTGTCAATCCGGCGGAAAGAATTTCCATTGACCAAGGACGAAAATTCGGGTCCCCGCAGGAGAACCGTATCCAAGTCGTTCTTCACTTCGATGCCGTCTACGGTTACGAAGGGGACGAACAGATCAAGCGCTTCAACAAGATTGCTGGTCCTAATCGAGACGAACATGTCGGGGCCCAAGGTGGAATCTTGTGCGTCGTCTGTCGAAGGGAAGGAGAGTATCGGACTGGGCTCGAGTGGAAGGACTGCCTTGAAAGCGAATAACCCAAGATCGTCACGATTCTCAATTAGTTGCGCGACCGTACTAAAATCCAGTAGGGCATGAAGGATCAGGTCCTCCAAGATCTCGTCCGGAATGGTGGTCACATCGACAACCTCGAAGTGTTGGGTACCGTCCAATTGGAGGAGATGGTCTCCATCGAGTCCAAAATTGGGCGCTCCGTCTCCGATGCTCCCTAATTGATCGTTGTCAAAATACAGATTGACTCCACCCGCATTGGCAGTTCCATCGGTTAGAGGAAGCAGATCAGTCATCTCCCACGTTCTTCTCTTGGTTGGGTCGGGAAATCGGAAAAACCCAGGAGCGCCGAAGGAATAGGGGAGATTGAACTCAGGTGTAAATTCAATCGTGTTATGTAAGTTGTAGCCGACAAACGTGAGCTCCACTTGGGAAATCCAATATTGCTCGTTCGGATCACCAACCAAATTGATTCCGAGTACGGGAAAGTCGGTGGAATTGGCGTCGATTAACGAACCCGCAAGCGGGATGTAGCTGGTAAGGGCAATCACATCTCCTGTGAAGAGATCGCGCTCGAAGAATGGCGGGGTGTTCTCGTCGAAGAGAGTGAGTGTTTCGGGACCGGCATCAGTGTTGACACGCAGTTCGATTCCATTGGCCGGGACAAAGACTTGGAAGTCGTCACCATGGTTGAGGTTTAGTGAGGGTTGGATCACGACCCAGACATCGGCCGAGGAATCTTGAACATTTTGAGCGGGTATGGTGATCGGAGTATCGGGGGTGAAGGTCACCTCAAAACCGTTGCTAATCGGTTGGATAGATGGAGAGACCGCCATCCTGAGGGAATCGTCCTGTTCGGCGAAATCCAAACTCGCGGGGTCGAAGTCAAACACCCCGGGGCTGGAACCATCGTCATTAAACAACGCGAACCCACTTTCAAGCGCCGTTTCACCTGCACCGACTTCGCGAGTCGGAGGTAAGAAATCGCTTCCATCGCTGTTCAAGCCACCATCGCCATCTACATCCCAGAACTGAATGCGGAGTCGGGTAATCTGCACGTTCCCAAAGATATCGGGATCAGTCAGGCCAGCATCGTGCAGGTCGAAGTCGGAAATCGGTATACCCAGTACAGGTATCGGCCCCTGTAGAGGAAGAATTGGGATTCTTTCGGATAGTTTGGTGACCACAAGCGTGTAGAAATAGGCGGCCCCGCCCATTCCGTTTAGGTCGGTCACTTCGATGAAATACTGTCCAGTCTCGGGGACCGTGAATATAAGTTGTGCGTCACCCTCGAAACCATCGGTTTCCGAGGCGGAACGGCTCGGAACTGCCTGTGGTCCTGGGCCGTAAATATTGAAAAGAGGAACCAGTGGCGAACCGATTCTTTGAGCCAAGACCTCGACCGAGTAAACATCGTCACGGTTTCCTTGAAAGCTATAAAAATCAGAATCGCCAGCGGATTGGATACGGTCGCCAATGCGTATTTCCCCGTCGACGTTGTCATCATTCAGTCGCGTTGCTTCTTCGAACGAATTATCCGGTTCGACCTTGAGAACGATGCGATTCCCTTCCGAGTCGGTCTGAGTAGCAGCTGCAAGGGTCGTCTCGCCATCCACGATAGTCTTAATGACTTGGACATCGATCCCGGTTACTGACTGGCCAGCCGAAACATTGAGTCTGGTTGCCTCGTCTTTTTGGTCCCAATAAACATTGTCGTGAAATTCGGACCAGAACTCCATTGTTCCTGGATCTAAATTGGGGAACTGGTCTTGAATATCCATCGGCGACGAGGGTTCCACCCAAACGAGGTAGGATCCCGGTGAAAGTCCTTGGAGAGTGTACTTGCCCTCTCCATCTGTCAGCGTTCCGACTGTGGGGGTCAGGTCATTAGCGTTAATGGCGATGACATGGGCCCCCGCTAGGTTAGCAGTGGTGTTGTCGGTGGAGTTGTGAAAAGTCACGGTTCCCGCGATCGAACCCGTTGACGCAACATATCCTTCCTCGGGATAGAGAGTGGAAATCGCGGCTACATCGTCATTCGAAAGGAGACCTCCCTTTCGGGCGGGAGAGTTTTGCAGAGGAAAGGGGTACATGATCGAGACATCGTCTGAGGCCTGATGGCGGTGATCGTAGATGATGGCTCGATTCTCAACCTGGATCAGCGGTTCATCATAACTACCCCTGACAAAGGATGTGCCGAGTCCGCAAAACGAACCAACTTGCTGGGCGACCACTTCTTCTAGGTTGATCTGAGTCGCAACAGTTGATTGGGAGGGATAATGGTTGGTTCCCTGAGACATCCAACGAGTATCGGGTCCGTCTACTAGAAGGATGTCCGATTCATGAACCACGCCCAGTTGGCTGGGGTTACCCGCATCGGAAGAAATGACCTGAAAATTCAGCGCGAGAATACCGGCGCGCGAAAGTGTGGAGTCCTGCTTAAACCCGATGGAACAGACACTGTCGGGTTGACCGATCTTCAATTGGGCTGTGGTGCCAACACGGTTAAATCGGATACTCGATGTTTCGACTGCTTCCCACAACCCAATGGCGGATTCAATGATTCCGAACTCTTTGACTCCGTCGATGTCTTGGGTGCCATCTCCGAGGTTGTCCGTTTTGATCACAAAAGGGATTCCGTTGGCATAACTGGAGAGGTCCCATTTGACGGGATAGACTTCAGTCGATCCGACCGGCAAACCCGCGGAGCTTGTCGATTGAATGAACGCACTCGCGGGACCGACTAGCAAAATTGCCAGGAGCAGTACGGCGAGAACTGCGGTCCTTTTGAGGGTCACGGACAGCCTATGGCTGAGTTTGGTATTCATTAATAGGGAATCCCCCGTTCAAATTTGTTAAACCACACAGTCTTCAACCATGTGGTGAGCATTTACTTGAGCCGAAACATAGAAGCGACCGTGTCTCTTCTACTTTTTCTGCTTCAATTTCTCCGCTTTTTGTTTGACATTCTTGCCAAACTCGGTTAACGACGGGCCATTCGCTTTACCGTCGCCCTCCGAAGACCCGATAGAATTCATCTTGATGTCGACGGTCTGGTTGACCACATATTCTTCTTCCGTTTCGGGGTGAACCTTCACCCGGAAGACACCTTGTTCTAATCCGGTTGGAACAGCCACACCTCTGTCTTCATCCAATACGAGAAACAGTGCGACCTTCTCATCCACCTTGAATTTTGGCATACCGGGCACATAGGTGGTCAATCCGTTCCCCGCCGGTCCACCGGGGAGGCAGATAATGACCTCGTTTGAAACTCCCTCACCATAGAAAGTTTCCAGTATTTGCACACGAAACAATGTTTCCGGGTAACGTCCCGATTCGTTAGCGTGTGAAATCGATTGCACCTTACCCACAATCGCGATATCGCTGCGTTGGGTCAGGTCATCGATATCCATCTTCAAAACACTCGCCGACCATCCGGTCGAGATTGTCAGGAGAACTCCTGTAATTATTGCCAGAATTCTTTGGTTCATCTTATTTCTCCCCTTATGGAGTCTCATTCTTCGTTCAGGCGCAGGTTAAGCAGCACTCTCAGCAACATTGCCTGCGGCATCTTTCTTCCATCATCGGCAACTTTGCCGCCCTCTGAATCATTCGTCGCTGCGGGGAACGATCGAGTTCGGCTCCAACGAAGGGCCATATCGAAGAGATCATTCTCGTCGACAATGCCGTCACGGTTGATATCGCCGGGTTTAAACGGAGCCACCGGGACGGGGTTTTCACCCAGTGCCCCAGACCGATTGTGGTCATGTTTGAAGAAAGGCCATGGGAAATCCGCTGGAATGAGCGGGTCGACAAAAGAGTCGGGCGCCTCGAAGCGGTCGATGTATCCTTCCTCATTCGTATAGATGACATCGGTCTGTTGATTGCCATCAATATCAGCCATTTCAGGGGACCCAAGAATGCTGGCCGGCTGGGCACGACCCGGTAGGATCGGTTCAAGATGCGTGTCGAATCCGGATAGAAAATCAAGGTCTCCATCAGCAGAGTTGTAGGCGACTCCAAAGAGATTGCCGCTTGAACCACGGCCACCACCAATGACGATCTCGAAGGTATCGTTATCCGGATGAGTCTGTCCCACGATGGGAGAGGAGGAGGCGAATGTCCTGTTCGATCCTCCAAAATTCTCCTCGAAGAGAATCTGTGGTCCCGCGGCCTGACTCACGTCGATTCCGACGAAGGCTCCCTCCGTCGCGAAAAGCGCCGCGAGTGGGGAGTCGTCACTCGTGCCAAGTTTGGCAACGATGGGTGATGAGAGGGAACTGAATTCCTGTAGAGGTTCATACAAAAGTGTTCCATCAGGCGCGGCTCCTGGTACGGCCGTTATTCCGTCACCGTGGAGAAGGTGAATTTGAGTTCTACCCGGAAGATCGCGATCCCGTTCTGACAAGGCGATGAAGATCTCCATCTCATCATCGCCATCGATATCGGCCAGGGCGGGGGCGCGTAAGAAAGACTCACTCTGGAGCGCGGCGTCCTGCAAATGGAAGATCGGGGTGCCGATCGAACCACTCGTCAATTCGAAGACGTAGACGTCTCCAGTTTCGCTGCCTACAACGATTTCCGGCTCCGAGTCGGAATCGACATTTCCGACCGCTGGCGTTCCCAGAACTCCAACACCACTCGGTTGGATAGAGGCAACTGCTTGGGGAGCGACACCTTCCGTATCGCTGAAGATGACCGCTTCGATAATGGAATCTCCCCCTGCTGACTTCGGACGACTCACATATACCACTTCATGAGCGCCCTCATTGCCGGAGTCCTGAACGAAGGGTGTGCTGAACACCCGATGACCCTCGGGAATGAAGTAGATGTCGTTCCTCAACCCGAAGTCATCGAGGCCCTCTTCCAGAGTCTTTGTCTCTGCCTTGAGTGCCGCCAATAATTG
>JAJDBZ010000432.1 GCA_029261095.1 Candidatus Omnitrophota bacterium
CGATCGGCGTCATCGCTTTATATACAATAGCGATGGCAACAACATGATTCTGTACAAGCCTTACCCTATGACTCCGGAAGATCTGTATACGTACATCGATGAAATCGCCGAATCGCAGGTGACCTCTCTCTTCATCAGTCCGCATTTCGGCATGCCGGTTATTTATCCAACCGAGGTCGGAGACCTTATTGGTGACCACGACAATCCGGAGCTCACAGCGGGAATTACACCGGAAGCCAAGTTGAAAACCAGTGAACTCGGTATCATGAATATCCGCGCGCTCATCGAGTCGGGAAGCGATCCCGTGGCCTTGTCGATAGACCGTGCGAAAGCGAAGGGGCTGGAAGCCTTCGTGAGTTGGCGACTCAACGAAGTGCATTCAGTCGAGAAGGAGGACAGCCTCATCTTCTCACGATTTTGGAACACCCATCCGGAATGGCGCATCGGCAAGGCAGGCGATCCCATGCCGAAAGTCTATCATGATATCGTTGGACCCAATGTCAGCCCCATCGTTTCGACTTGGTTTCCAGGCGCACTCAACTTCGCCATCCCCGAAGTGCGCGCCCACCGCCTCGCGCAGCTGCGCGAATGCTGCGAACGCTTTGATCTCGATGGGCTCGAGCTCGATTTTCAACGGTTTCCCGTCTTCTTCAAGTTCGGCGAAGAAAGCGAAAACATCGACACAATGACGGACTGGGTCCGTGATGTGCGTGCGATGGTGGAAGAAGTTGGAGAGAAGCGTGGACGGCCTATCTTGCTTTGTGCACGTATCTTGGCGCGTCCCGATCAGAATCGAGCTATCGGGTTGGACCCCGTCGAATGGGCCAATGAAAATCTGATCGACTTCGTCATCGTTTCGCACTTTCTGCGCAATGATCATCCTCTACCGATACGAGCGTACCGGGACCAATTCCCCTCGGACCTGCCCATTTATGGCTCGATTGAAGTGGCTTGGATCCGCGATGGATTTCGCCGTGTGGCTCGACAGCTCTGGAAGGATGGTGTCGATGGTGTCTCTCTCTTCAATTTTTTCTCGAGACGCAACAACGACAAAAAGCCCTTCAACGATTTACTCGAGGAACTGGGCGCAGTCGATACGATCGGAGAGGATGACAACGAGTAGTCCACCATCCACTTCAATTTTTCTTGAGCGCCATACACAGACAATCAAGGGTCAGCGTCGTATTTACTCTTCGAAATGATTCCGCGTTCGTTGGTTGACTCCAGCGTTCTGCCCAGAGCGTCCTGGATGCTGGTCGAGATCAGCCAATCGTCGGATTTTGGCCGGTCTGCGTGATTGATGACGATTGTCTCTTCGACCCATTCGTTGTAGGTGGTCGTCCCACCGTCGACATAGATGTTGTAGATGTAACGAGTGGTGTTGCCCTCCTGGTCGACCTCTTGCTTGACTCTTCCATCCAGGCTGAAACCTTGGGCCGATATGTCGGAGTTGCCGTAATAAGTCGTCTGGACAAAGTCGGTCCCGCTGCGACTCACCTTCTCCAGGTTCCCTCCGTTTGGATCGTAGGTGAAACTGGTCGTAATCAGCGCCGCGTCGGTGGTTGTGATTGGCTTTCCCAACTTGCCTGTTGTCGCATCGGCCTCGTCCAAGTGGAGTGAGTTGGACATGGTCTCGATACCGTTGGAGATGACTTTGATCGGTTGGGCGACCGTGCTGGTGAGGTAGCCGTTTGGGTTGACTGTGCCGCCGGTCAACATGAGGTTGAGGGCGGCGGCCATCCCGGCGGGCGGATCGGTGGTGAGCGGGTCGGGATCGTATTGGTACTCGGTGACATTGCCCTCGGGATCGGTGGTGGATTTGAGGGCGCCGGGGATGGCCCAGGTCTCGGTGTCTTCGTCCGTGTAAAACTCGTTGGTCGTCGTGAGGCCGAGGGGGTCTTCGATCTCGGTGGCGTTGCCGGAGATGTCGTGGTCGATGGTGGTGACCGCGCCGGTCAATTCATCCGTGACCGTTTGCCTTCCACCCTGATATTCGCCGCCGGTGTAATCGTCCTCATACGCCAGGCTTGCCGTCCCCACCGGGGACTCGACTTCCTCGAGCCTGGGTTCGGTTCAACACGATTCTGAAATACATTTTTATCTGGTTTTGTGGCGGACCATCAGTCCGATTGATCGCGGTCCCCCTCATGCACGAACGGGGTGAGCTATTCCCTACTATGACAGGGGGGATTCCTCACCGCTGCTTCCAGGGGGCGTCGGCGTAGTTCAATACGACTTCGGAGACTTTGCCGTGAGAGTCGGACTCGTTCACCGAGCGGACTCTCAGGTGGTTTCTTCCCGATTGCATGAGCCAAACCCAGCGGTCGCCGATTTCTTTCCAACCGGTGTCGTCGACGTTGATTTCGTAATGGCTGAAGTTGGGTGTGTAGGTCGAGAAAGCGAGGAAGATTCGGTCGTTCGCGAAAGCGGTGGTGGCATCGATATGGACCAGGTTGAGGTCGGGCCACATGTCTTGGGGACGGTCCGTGTGCCAGGAGTATTGGCGTTTCGGAGGCGTTTGTTCGTCGTACCAGTTGATGTAACCGTTCCAGGGCCACCAGGAAGAACCATGCGAAAGAGGACGCGGCGTCGGTTCCTCGTACCAGTTGTTGCGAGGGACCATCCGCATGAAGGTGGCAAGGATAAACGCATCGAATGGATAGACTCCATGTTCGATAGATCCCCTCTCAACTGGATTCGATTCGTCCATTTCCTGACGGCTGACATAGTCATTCATCCAATCTATTTTCTTGTCAGGAAAAAATTTTTCGATATGCATTTGGTGCATTTCAAGGAGACTCAGAGGTTCTGCGGTTTGGGGATCGTACATATAGTGGTTCGCGGTGCTCGCATCCATGTAGATCCATTTCGCGAACTCATCATTCCACACCTCGCAAACCTCATGCGAAACGATGTTCACCAGTCGCGCCTGCCAGCCATAAGCCTGATACATACCGGCCAGAAGGTTGTTGGATTGGATACACATCCCACCGCTTCCTGCACGATCGGCTCGGTCTAAGATACTCAAGGCATCCCACCCGGGATACTCGGGAATCGGACCACCCTTCTGCCAACGCTTAGTCGCGTGATCGAGGAGTTTCACCTGGGCATCGAAACTGGTGCGGCTGCCCTGAACCACCTCATCGAGACTCTCGCGCTTGCGGAGTTCTTCAAACTCTGGGCGATCCGCTTTCTCCCACTTCCAGTCGATGGAAGAGTAACCGATGCTTGGGTTATCGAGACGGACCACTTGGATGTTATCCGCAACCGGAGACCGTTGTTCGATCTCGGTAATGACTTTGGCGGACCGGATAGTCGGACTGACAAGCGGATTCTCGGTGGAGAGGACCGCCTTGAACTGGATGTATCGACGATTCAGGGGACGTTCATCGAAGACAAAATCCAGTCTCTCTCCACCTCCGATCCAATCATAGGATTGCCACTCCTTGTGATGTGGGTCGGGGCTATAACCCGCGCGAAGGTAATAGTCGATCTTGGTCCCTTTGGGGGTATCTCCATCGACCACAAGTTTCAGTTTCAAGACACCGCGGATGGGGATCAAGAACTCCTCGCTCTCTCCCTTCCAAAGATCGATGACCGGACTGGCAAGCCAACCTTCTTCGACATGCCGATCGAAACTGAGGCGAACCGAGTACTCCGCGCGCTCGTCCCCATCGGGGCCAAAGGGGCTCTCTTTCCATGTCTCGCCGCCATCGAACGATTTGAGGCTGGTCGCTCCGACATTGATGGGGTTCCCACCCCCTGCTAGAAACTCATCGGCCCTCGAGAGATAGAGACTCCACCCATCGGTGGCCGACCGTGCCTCTGGGCATGAAAGTTCAATGATGTTCTGTCCTTTCACCAGTGAATCGGCGGGAACCTCCACCCAGCGATAGGCTTCTCGATTGTTCTTGGTGATTTTCCCTTTGTAATCGTTGACTCGGAATTGAAGGGGATGTGGAGGGTCCTCGGAATAGGTGAAGAGAACGAGGTAAGCTTTCTCGGTCCGAGGGTCCGCAAGATCAAAAATCTTCCGAGCTCGGTTAAGCCCCCAGACAACATCTTCGCAGACCCCTTTCTCGCTTTTCCCCGACCCGGGAGCATCGTTCTCCAACAAGTCGACCTTGAAAAGACATGCGCCCCCGTCGCCATCTTTTTGCATTCCTTCCATGAATCCGGTCTGGTAGACTTTTTCGCCACCACCTTCCCAATTGGTGGTGAGGGTGTCTTTCGCTTGGGCGACACCACTTAGGGAAGAGAGAATGATTAGTGTGAAAAGGAAATTCGATCGAGACATGAGAGGCTAACCCCTTACCGAAGAATCGTGTTTTCGGAATCTTAGATGGGTCGACGAAGGTTGCAAGAATGGTGGGAAGTTAAGAACAGGTTCCGGGGTACATGGGACTGCCAGCACAAAACCGCACACCGGTCCGTGAGATTGAACCAAGATCTCTCGTAGCGCCGTCTTCCAGACGGCAAGTCCATGATTACCGTCTGGAAGACGGTGTTACGGAACCGAGTAAGCGCGACCTTCTACAGGCTGACCGCGGCCTGTTTTTGTTCCTTAACCCGGGCCCAAAAATCATCGGCCTCTTCCTGGGTTTTCTCGACCAACCTCTTAAAAAGGATCGAGTTTCCAGTTGCGGTGACGAGGAATTTCTCGCCGGGTTGGAGGTTCATCTGATCCCGAATCGCTTCGGGAACCACGACTTCGCCATCCATGGACACTTGTGCGGTTTCAAAAATCATCTTTAGTCCCCAGAACCAAGATTTATGTGTGAGATGATTCATCTTATACCACATTAATCAAGAAAAGCAAGCATATAGCCTTCTTCCATTTCATTAGTTGAAGGGGGACCAGGTTTTTCTTGAAATAGGGCAAAAATAAGAATGGACGCTTGAGAGCGTCCATTCATGAATTCTTTTCTGGAGATGGGATTACCGGCGTGCGAGAACCCCGAGAGAAAGCAGTTCGCCCACCTTCTCAAGCAACTGATCGACGTGAAACGGCTTGGTAATGTAAGCATCTGCGCCGACGCTTATTGCTCGTTCCATGTTCTCGGGACTGCCATACCCGGTGGCCACAAGGATATTCGTGTCCTTGGTGTTTGCATCGGACCGGACCTTTTCAATCACAGAATATCCATCCATTTTCGGCATCTTCAAATCGAGGATGAGCAGATGGGGGCGAAACGCTCCCATCGCGATACAAGCGGCAATTCCATCGTTTTCCGTACGAATATCAAGTGGATGGGGAAAATGCTGCAACATCTCTGTAACGTTCCGCAGGATATCGGGTTCATCATCCACGACCAGAACGCGTCGGGTTTCCTGTCCTTCAAGGAGTTCATCTGGAATGGGAATCCCGTGTTCCCGCATGAAACGCATCGCTTCGTCTATCGGAATACGATAGCGTCCGCCAGCGGTTGTGTGGGCATGGAGAGATTCTTCTCGGACCCACCGGGTGACAGTCTCAACCCGAACGGTACAATAATGAGCCATTTGACTAGTTGTTAAGGCGCGAGGGGGTGATTTACGCATGGGATTGGATACTCCGCACTATAAGTTCATATCACAGCCAGTTTCCACGAAACCGCAAAATCATTTACTTGACAATATACTTGAAACGCTCGAAAGGTCAAGTAGTAATTTCGGCATATTGTCATTTTTTTAATCCCATCGAAATGGGGGCTGTAACCTTAAGCAAGAATGTCAAGAGAGGTTCATCATTTCTAGGACAGACATGGCTCAAAAAACCAACACGAACCTCATCCTCGCAAGCGCATCCCCTCGTAGGCGAGAGCTCTTGGGAGAACTTGAGATTCAGTTCTCTATCTTGCCGGCGAACATACCCGAAGTGATCAAAGAGGGTGAGGACTGCTTCGATTTAGTGATCCGTCTCGCCACAGAGAAAGCGGAAGCCGTCTCGAGGAATTCTCCTGGCCGGTGGGTCCTAGGAGCGGATACGCTTGTTGTCCTTCCGACGGACCCCATGGAGTTTCTCGGAAAACCTTCCTCCCCGCGTGAGGCAATTGATATGCTTTCTAAACTCTCCGGCCAGGAACACTGGGTGCTGACTGGAGTCTGCCTCCACAAGTGCGAGGGTGAACACGAGAAACCGGATCAAACAGCGTGGTACGAGCGGAGTCAAGTCTCTTTCCGGGAGTTGTCTCAATCTGAAATTGTCGAGTATGTCCAAACTGGCGAGCCGATGGACAAGGCGGGCGCCTATGCCATTCAGGGTGGAGCCAAACGATTTGTCGATCGTTACACCGGCTCGTGGTCCAACATCGTTGGGCTTCCCCTCGAAAGCCTGAGACTGAAACTCGCGGAGATCGGACTAGTTCAGTGTGGGTGAAGCGGGTGAGACAACCCCTGTTGCGGATTTTATCTCACCTGAGGCATCCGGGATAACAATTGTCGCGGACTCTTCGCCCAAGATTTCATCGACCAAATCTCGAACATAATTCACATAATCGATTTTGTAATCGCCTTCAGGGATTTCCGCCTGATCGTTGACGATCTGAAGATCGCCGACTAAGTCGGAAAGTTGTTCATCTGTCGGGTTTTCAACAGGCTGTTCATTTCCATAATTATCGGTTTCCATCGGAATTGCTTTTTGGATATAGATGAGTTGATCGGGGGTAAACGAACCTTCGATCAATCCTCTCTTCGTCCTGTGAATGACTCGGACAGCATCCTCCTTTTCTTCCTGGGAAAGAGTCGACTCTGGGATAGATTTATGTTCGACTGCCTCGAATAGGAAGAGGTAAAAGAGGTCTCCATCCCCAAACACATCCGAAAACCGGGTCAAATGCTCTTCCGTGATCTCACCCGCCTTTAGTTTATCAGTCACTCGAGCCACTTGTTCCTTGATTTTTTCCTGGTCTTCCTCAGGAAGGCCGGATTCGTAGAGTGCCGTATCGATGAAACCTGTCATGAGATCCGAGAAGAATTCAGCTCCATGGTTCTTCAAATAATAATAGGTTCCCACCATCACCATTCCGATGAGTACGACCATTAGCCCACAACCGATCAGCATCACTTTGATGCA
Organism: Candidatus Omnitrophota bacterium; assembly: GCA_029261095.1. Lineage (GTDB taxonomy): Bacteria > Hinthialibacterota > Hinthialibacteria > OLB16 > OLB16 > JACKFH01. Next base: position 7,055 of record JAJDBZ010000432.1, read on the forward strand.
GTTTCCTTTTTCGGACTGCTTGAATGGGAGTGTCATGGCGGACCGGACCTTTTAGTTGAGATTTGTGATTCAACTGGACGATCTTTCACGAAATCACAGGGAATGTGAAGAACTCTTTCAATGAAGAGACCCATCGAGGATCCCTGTCCGCTTTCGGGTAAGCGTAAATGGGTCCGGTATCCCGGCAAGAATACTCGGATTGAACGATTGCCACCAATTAGACAACATCGTAACCTTTCCATACCCGTATTCGGGAGGAGACATTCAGGTGGCATCCAGGTTCGCGACCCAGAGGCAGTTGATCCGAATATTTTCTTCCATCCTTTGTATAGCTGGAGGAACTCTCACTGTTGAATCTGGAGGGCAACCAACCTGGCCGTCATGGGGAGGACCCTCGAGAAATTGGATTACCGACGAATCCATCTGTTTTGATCAGTGGACTGGAGGCGATCCAGAAGTTTTATGGAGGACGAATGTCGGAACTGGATATACACCCGTAACTTCGAAGAACGGCCTTGTCTATTCTTCGGGCAGTAGGAGGGGAGTCGAAACCATCTACTGTTTAAATGCGGAGGATGGAAGCGTGCAGTGGAAACACTCGTACAAGAGCGAACTGTATTCGTTGAACCATGATGGAGGACCCGCGGCGGCTATCGCAATCGGTGAAGCCCTCGTTTGGTCGCTGGGCCGTGATGGCGACTTATTCTGTCTGAACGCCCAATCGGGGGAGGTGGTCTGGTCGACTCGATTGGACAAATTATTGGGTATCAAAGCGCCCTTCTATGGATACACAAGTTCCCCGCTCTTATGCGGTGACCGACTCATCGTCGATTCCGGTGTGGTGACGAGTTTCGAAATGGACTCCGGCACGGTCATCTGGAAAACAAGAGACTACGGTGCGGGTTATGCTTCTCCGGTCCTAGCTGATTCACCCACGGAAACGCGACTCGCGGTCTTCAACAAATTTGGCGTCGTTCTGCTTGATCTGAACGATGGGAGCGAGTATGGAAAGTATCCTTGGAAGACCGAGTTCGACAACAATGTGGCGGCGGTGATCCCTCATGACAACCGCGTCTTTGTCTCTTCCGGATACGAAATGGGATGTGGTTTGATTCAGTTCGAAGAAGACACGCCACCCGAGGTGTTGTACCGAAACCAAAACATGCGATCGCAATTCCAGAGCTGCCTCTACCACGAAGGCCGAGTCCTCGGCTTTGATGGAGACATTGGAAAGAACAGTCTCAAAGGCCTCGATTTCGAAACCGGGGAAGTGCAGTGGGAAGAAAAGAATCTAAGCGATGGATCCCTGGTTATCGCAGATAACAAGCTGGTGATTCTTTCATTTACTGGTGAGTTGATCATCGGCGATATTGCAGGGCCAGGGTTTACAGAGCTCCAGCGAACGCATGTGATGGGAGGAAAGTGTTGGACCCCACCGACAGTCTGTGGAGGGAAGATGTATGTGCGAAATTCAATGGGCCAGATCGTGTGCCTGGATGTGTCTTGTGAATAACTCTTTGGAATCGCCCTTCGTGAATCACTCTCAGGTTTTTCGGATGCTCGGCGTTGTCCTCCTTGCAATCTTCTCTTCATTGGGCTGGTCGGAAGATTTCAAACAATTCGATCGATCCCTAGGAAGAATCGACGAGATCGTTGAAATCGATGGAGATGTCTGGGCCTGGAACGCTGAAGGGGTTTGGAAGTTGGTTGAGGAGAGTTTCCAACTGTTCACAGAACCTGATGAAGTGGTCTATGAGTGGCGTAATGTCAATGATCGAGTTTGGATTCTCACAGAACTTGGTGGGTATCGGATCAAGGACGGCTCCCTAGAAAGGTCAATGCCGGAGAATGTGGAAGTACTCGATATCGTCGCATGTGGAAATCAGACTTGGGCTAAAACAGATGGGGGGTCCTTCCGAATCAACGACAACGGATCCTATGAGCGAATACCCGACATCGAAGCCAATGTCCAGGCGATGGAATGTCAGGACGAGACACTTTGGGTTGGGACCGGATTGGGAACATGGAGGGTTCGAGATGGAGTATCGGATCCGGTATGTGGCCCTGAACTCCAGGTTCAATCGATCCATTTCGAACTGGGTGAGACTTGGTTAAAAACTGCCACCGGGTTCTATCTGGTTGAGGATCTTGGCCCGAAGAGGATTCCAGACCTTCCTCTCGATGTTAAATCGGTGGAAGTTGTAGGAGGGTCTCTCTGGATCGGGACTGGGGATGAAGTCTGGCGGGTTGACCAGAAATCTGCCGAGCGAATTCCTGACTGCAATGTGTTTCTTCAGAAGATGATTCCTATCGGAGATACTCTCTGGATTGGAACGCTCCAGGGCGCATGGCGCGTTCGGGGTGACGAGGTTGAAAGAATTCCCGATCAAGAGGTGAATATTTATAACTGCAAAGAGATAGGGGATTCAACTTGGTTATACTCCGATCAGGGCGCATGGAGGGTTCGCGACGATTCGGTTATGAGATTCCCTGAAGAAGAAGTGTATATCAACTATGTGGAAAAGATCGATGGGGAAGTCTGGCTTCTCTCCACTGAAGGAGCCTGGCGGGTCGACGGAGATAAAGCGATCCGCGAGCCTGATATGCCCATCAATGTTCGAGGAACCGTTCATTTCCAAGGCCATACTTGGATGGTGACAAATCGTGGCTCCTGGAAAATTGGGAATGGAGGGGCTGAGAGAATTCCAGATCGAGATCTGGATGTTCAAGAGATCTACCCGATCGGCGATACTCTATGGATTCTTTCGGACCAAGGGGTCTGGACAATCCATGGCGACCAAGCCGAACCACTCATTGATTCGGTTTTCGTCCATACGATCCGCATAATCGACGATCAAGTATGGCTCCTATCCCTTGAAGGTGCTTGGCGCGCGGAGAGTGATCGCTCAGTTCAAAGAATCCCGGATACCCCAATCCCAGTCCACGATATGAAGAGGATCGGGGACCATACATGGTTTATCACGGATGAGGGTCTGGGGAGATACTACGATCCTTTGAAGACTACAAGTCAGATGTCCGAATCCCAAAAGAAGGTGGGGGGAGACAATCGCCTGGAACTCTTCCTTATGTTCGGGTTTTTAGCAATCCTCTTTCTCGCGTGGTGTTATCCAAAACTCACCCGTCGCGAGGAACCATAAGGAGTGAGGCTGTCGACATCAAACCCTAGTGGGATGACCACGCTCGGGGGTTTGTTCCGAACTTTTCCGATTCTCGGCGTCGCGTTCGGACCTCAAGTGAATCGAAGATTGGGCTTCTCGCGCAAACCGCCTCGGGTCACCCAGATGGTCGAAGAACTCCCGCCTGAAGTCCGGGTTCATGTTTTCACGGATGAACGGAACCGCACGATCTTTATCCTGCGGACGAAATTTCCCGGCGAATTCCGGAAATACACGGAGTTGGGGAGCCGCCGTCGATTCGGCGTGGATGATGCAATCGATGTCTTCCCATACTTTACACGGATGCGAACAGACCGAGTTGTAGGAAGTGGATCGATCCCTTTGGAGCTCGAGAAGTTCCAATACTCTGAGGAGTTGGTCTTGGTCTTCGTTTTGAAGAGAGGTCGCTGCGATGTGATCCAGACCGCACAATTGCCGGTGGAAGCAATCATAGAGCAATCCATCCGGTTTGATCTCGGCATGGAAAAACTGGCGGTCGCAGCTTCTGAGTTCTTCGGGATCGGGTACTCGATCAAGTGGGTTGCATGAATCATGGCAACCGTCCTGTTCATAGTGCTCGGGTGGCATCGAGTATCGGATATGGGGGTAGTCGGTTGAAAGGCGCTCCAGTATGGATCGGAATCGAGCGATAGAATCCACATCCCTACCGATCGAACGGGGGTGATTGGTAGGACACATCGGCCAAATGTTTTGAGTGAGGAGTGGAATCTCAGATTGGACACGGTGGGTGAATGCCTCAATCGTATCCAAATTATCCACTGTCACCACTGTGTCCATCGCCCAATGAACCTGGGGAAACTTTTCTATGAGGCGCACCGCTTTCTTGAAAAGCTTTTCGCCATTGAATCCCCGGTTGGTCCAGTTGTCCTTCCCGAAGCCATCAAGACTGATGTAAATACCATCGGCAGTTTCCGAAATCTCTTCGTAGATTTGTTCGGGGCTGAGGAAATTAGTGTTGACCACCAACCAAGGATCCTCGCATTCCTTCTTAACACGACGAATCACATCTCCCAGGTCGGGGACCAGAGTCGGTTCTCCTCCACCTACCCAGATAAACCGTGGCTGAAGGGAGCACACCAGTTCGATTCCCTTCTCGAGGTCTTCGTTCGGGTATCCGGAATGGTCTTGAGGACAGTAAGAGCAGGCTAGATTACACTTGTGAGTGAGTTCCCAGGCGAGTGCCCAGTAGAAATTCGGTGGGGGATGTTTCTGTCTCCATTCAAATGCCTCTTCCTTCTTAGATTGATATTCCTCGAACAGCGCACGGCATTTGCTTTGAGGTGTTTCGGGTTCTCCTTGAAAAAGTTTTCGAATCGATTTTTTGAAACGCGCGAACTGTCCAACTTCATTAGTGGAGAGAGACTTTGATGATTGTTCGTCAGGGTTCCTCGGAGCGGCAGTCGATATCTTACCCACCATTGAGACCTCCTGATGACGAGATTCAAACCGCTCAAGCGCGTTTTCGAACCAGGTCAGAGTTTCAGTGATGTCTTTCTCGGTGTGGGCCGTGGAAATCAACCAGGAGGGATTGGTCCGAATTCCGTGGTCCGAGAGTTCGAGGGTGAAACTGTCTGTCAAAGGAAGATCGGTTTGAAGAAACGACCGGTAGTCATGGATCGGTTCTTGTGGGTTCGGCACGAAAGAGACATGCATGAGTGAACCCACCCGACGGACAACCAAAGGGAGACGCGAAGTTTGGGAGAACTCCGTGATTCCCCGGAAGAGACGGTCAATACGCTCGTTCATTGTTTGAAAAGCCTGACCGGAATTTTGGGTGAGCGTTTTGAGTGTGGCGAGTGAAGCCGCCATACTCAATGGATTTGCATTGTAGGTGCCCGCCATGACCACTCCGCATTTATCCCAATGACGCATCACTTCTTCTCGTCCCGCCAGACAACTGACTGCGGCGCCACCACCCAGCGCTTTACCCAATATGGTCAGGTCGGGGTAAACTCCAAACATCTCTTGGGCTCCGCCCAGCGACAATCTGAACCCGGTGATCACCTCATCAAAAATGAGGACGGTTCCATGTTTGTGGCAAAGATCCCTTAATCCTTCTAGAAATCCATCTCTTGGAGAAATAACTCCGCAACTGAACATGACGGGTTCGCAAATAACGGCGGCGATCTCACCCGGATACTGCTTGAGCCTATCCTCGACGATATCCAAATCATTCCAAGGGAGAGAGATAAGGTTTGCTCCGTCTTCAGGGGTTTGACCCGCGCACATGGGGATGAGAGAAGGCTGCTCCCTTGAACCCGCTTCTTGAATGGGCGGAGTGTAGCTCCATGCGATGTTATCCAGCCATCCGTGATAATGCCCCTCGAACCGAATCACTTTTTGACGTTTAGTAACAGCCCGAGCCAAACGGAGGGCGGCATGAACTGCTTCAGACCCGGAGGTTCCAAAACGAACCAGTTCGGCGGAAGGCACACACTGACAAACCATTTGGGCGACCTGGATTGTAATCTCCGACTCTCCTCCGAACAGGACACTTCGATCAACCTGTTCTCGTAGAGCCTGCTGAACCGCGGGGGGGGAGTGCCCAAGAATAGATGGGCCGTGGCCGAGAACATAATCGATCCATTCATTCCCATCCACATCCCAGATGCGGCTTCCTTCTCCATGGCTATAAAAAAGGGGGAAATGTGAGAGTCGCGCTCTCCGGTCGCTGGATAATCCACCAGCAAGCAGAGCGTGGGCATGGTCGGACAGTCCTGCGGATTTCTGGTGTTTCATTGGAATGGTTTTGTGCGGCACTTCTTATCCTTTGGTTGCTGATTGAATGAGGAGAAAAAAAGTGGATCGCCCTCCCTTCCCTGCCATGAAAAGAAGATGTAACCGTAATATTGTTATGTCAAACGATTAAACGCGATTTTGAAAGTTCTGTAAAGAAGAATTTTGAACTTTCGATCAATTTATTATAGATGACAGACCCATTCGATCTGAGGCGTATACTATAGCAGGTTTCCTTGCTACCTCCTGCGACCCGCCCCCGGAATACTATTCCCCCGCAAGGCTGCCACAAACAATCTTGTCGTCGTTTCGGGCGAAGATGTGCTTGTAAGCGTAGGCCGGGTGCGACCAGGATACCTTGCCTTCGCGGTACTTCGGGTCCGATGTGGCATCTAAAACCTTGGTCCGATCGATTTCAGTGAACCCCTCCGGGGTCAGTTTTCCAATAATGAGATCCCCATGCTCGTTGTACATGAACCAGCGATCACCATTTTTCACGAAATGAATATTTCCCCAGCGGACATTAGACACCGCGGTGAGGTCTTCCCAGATTCGGTCGCCCGTGGCCGCCTCCAAACAACGGAGCTCTCCATAACTGTCCACCCCATAGATGTAGTCTCCCTCGAGGATCGGTGTGCTGATAATGCAATGGAGACTGTCTGTCTTCTTTTCGTTAATCCCCTTCCTCCGCCAAACTTCTTCGGCGGCAAGTGAATCGGGGTCCAGTTTCATCATCAGCGATCCATCATAAAAGGCGGAAACAAAAACTCGGTTCGCATCCCACACTGGGGTCGCCACATTCAGAACCATTCGACTCGGCCGGAAGGAATGACTCCAATGAACTTCCCCCGTACTCGGGTCCAATCCCGATAGGCTTTCACCTGTCCAAGCCACCAACACCTGTTGATCCGCTTGGTCGATGAGAATCGGCGAGGAGTAAGAGGCTTTTTCGTTCAAGGCTCTCCACTTCTCTTCCCCACTTTCCTTATCCAAAGAGACGAGACAAGCGCCATCGGAACCACCGATCATGAGAATCACGCTTTCTTTGTGAATCAATGGCGAGGCTGCGATCCCCCAGATCGGCATGTCGATCTCGTATTCCTCGTTCAGATCTTTGGAGAAATGAATCTTGCCAGTCGCCGCATCGAAACAGTGGAAGTGACCCATTGTCCCGAGTGAATAGGCCAGTCCCTCATCGATGGTGATTGACGCTCTCGGGCCGAGGTCATAATCGACCTGGTAAATGCATTCGTAAGTCGCGGACCAAATGGTTTGTCCGGTCTCCCAATCGAGGCAAAGGACTCGTTCGATTTCGGAGGGCTGGGTCTGACGGTCCATCACATACACTCGGCCATCTGCCACGGTGGGACCATTGTATCCGGGTCCGATGGGCACGCTCCATTTGAGCGAAAGCTGCTCACCGGAGAACTCCTCGACAATTCCCGTTTCATGCCAAACTCCATCCCGGTCGGGACCACGCCACTGAGGCCAGTCATCGGCACTCGCGTGAGGGGAACCGATAGAGAGCGATAACGATAGTATGAGCAGAAACAATGAGGTGCGCATGTGTTCAACCTTTCCTGAGGAAACGATCTCGGGCCGCCCAGGAATAAATTCCAGGGCTAACCATAGAAAGTCCACTAAAGGGACTATCCGAGTGGAGTCCCGATAGGGACTTTGTATGGTTAGCGCTGGGTTTCTAACCCTGCGCGGTCTTCGATGACCCACTAAAGAGTACGGGTCTCTTTTCCTTTTGTCACCATTCCACCTGAAACTTTTCGCTTGACCCAGTCCGAGATCTCAGGCATTTTCTGGGGAATGCGTTTTGTTGCGAAGAAGGAGGACCGATGGACCGTCGAAGATTCATTCAACAATCCATCGCGGGGGCGGGGACGCTGACTGCGATTTCCGAGGCGACAATCGAGAGGGTTTCGGCAGAAAAGTCTCCCCCAACTGAGAAGAATCGACCCAATATCCTGTTCATCATGACCGACCAGCAACGTTACGATTGTGTTCGCGCAAATGGAAATCCCATCATTCAGACCCCTCACCTCGATCGACTCGCTTCCGAGTCGGCGAATTTTTCTCATTGCTATGTCCAAGCCCCGGTCTGCGTTCCTTCCCGCGCCTGTTTTTTCACTGGGAGGTACGCGCACTCGCACAGGAACCGTGTCAATTACACACGGTTACCCGAGGACGAAATTCTCATGCAGCAGCGCTTACAGGAAGGAGGTTATCAAACCTGCCTGGTGGGGAAGACCCATCTCTACTACGACTATCCACCGACCCGAGAACAGGCAAAACGAACCGGGTTCGATGAGGTTGAACTTCATGATGGGGCGGGTTCGACCGATGAGTGGTCCGACTATGTGAAGTGGAGGAACGAGAACGATCCCAAAAAGGACGAGGTCTATTATCGGGAACTCGCGCGCCCGGAGGAGGAGACGGGGTACAGCGGTAAGGACAACCCTTTCCTCTGCGCTATCGACGAGGAGTACACCGACACGAGTTGGACAGGCTTGAGAACACGTGAGCACTTGAAGAGGCTGGCCGATGAGGATGAACCCTTTTTTCTGTTCTCCTCCTACTGGAAACCGCATTCCCCCTTCGAGGTCCCCAAACCGTTCGATTCACTCTATAGCGATGTGGACTTCGATCTCCCGAAGCCGGAATCGTTAGAGGATATCCAAAAACTTCCATTGCCGCTCCAGAAATTGATTCTCCGTGGAAAGAACCCGCCTTTTGGCATGGACCGGAAACGTCTCGAGTGGATCTACCGTTCCTACTACGGCTCAATCACCCACATTGACCGTGAAGTCGGGCGAACCTTGGAAACTCTGAAAGACCTTGGGTTGGAAGAGAACACCATTGTAATCTTTTGCTCCGACCATGGAGACCAGCTCCTCGAACACGGGCTCATGGGAAAGAATGTCTTCTTCGAAGCCTCCGAAAGAGTCCCTTTCATGATTCGATATCCCAACACAATCAAACCGGGTCGGTACGAAGAGTTCCTGGAGACCATCGATGTCCTTCCCACTCTTTTCGATCTCATTGGTTTGGAGGAGCCTTATGCCTGTCAGGGGCAGTCGGTTGTCCCATTGATCGCGGGTGGGGGCGAGGGGTTCGCGCCTCGCGATTGTGTCTTCAGCGAGAATGTAATCCCCGAGGTTTTTTCAACCAGTTTTTTCTTCGAGAAAGACAAGGGCGTGAAAGGGATACGCCATCCGGATGCCAAGATGATTCGGACGCGGGATTGGAAGTACAATTATTATCCCGAGGGTTTTGCCGAACTCTATCACCTGAGGGACGATCCGAACGAGCAACACAATTTGGCCGGAGACCCGGCGTACCGGAAGACAGAGGCCGAACTCCGCGACCGTATCCTGCACTGGCTGGTGACCTCGGTGGAAACCGACCAAATCGCCGAGAAGTGGTTGGTTTAAAGCGTTGGCCCATGGATGAACATTGTGAAAGGAAGATGAAAATCATGCGAAACATACGTACATCTCAATGCACCTCCCGGCGATACCCCGACCGGAGTATACGGACCTCGTCTTTCCATGCTTTTTCATGTTTCTTTTCCATGACCTTCGGTTGTTCAATGATAATCGCCCTTATCTTTCTCACCTTTGGAAGTGTGTCCGCCCAGGAGAAACCAATGACCACGAATGAACGGCCCAATGTCCTTTTCATCATGGGGGACCAACACCGGTGGGATTGCCTGGGAGTGGCCGGGAACCCCGATGTGAAAACTCCCCACCTCGATTCCATTGCGGCGGATGGGATTCATTACCCGAACACTTACTGCTCTTACCCAGTTTGCACTCCGGCGCGCTACTCCCTCCTCTCGGGGTTGCCGGTGCATCGTCATTGCGGGTGGACCAACCACTGCACTCCATGCGAAGGAACTCCAATGTATCCGGATTTTCTGAGGGAGAATGGATATCGGACCAAAGCAGTCGGGAAAATGCATTTCACTCCCACCTACCTTGACCTCGGGTTCAACGAACTCCTGTTGGCTGAGCAAAACGGTCCGGGCAGGTGGGATGACGATTACCACCGCTACCTCAAGGAAAAAGGACTCACGGATATCAATGACCTGGAGGATCAGGAGAGGAATTATCGAGGCGAGGCTCGCGACAATTATTGGGAAACTTTTGGGGCCCTCGTTTCGAACCTCCCGGAAGAACACCATTCCACCACCTGGATCGGCGACCGCGCGGTGGAGGAGATCGAGAACTGGAAGGGAGGGGGAAACCTTCTCAAAGTGTCGTTCATCAAACCTCACCATCCCTTCGATCCACCGAAACCCTGGGATGAAATGTACGACCCCGAAAAGATGACAGTTCCACCGGGATGGACCGACCAACCGTTACCACGCGATTCCACTCGATCGAAGGGATACTTTCCCAACGACACCCTCACTCTGGATGCACTCAAACGTTGCATCGCCTATTACTACGCCACCATCTCACAGATCGACCATCACATCGGTCGGATGGTTAATCTTCTCAAAGAGAAGGGGCTGTATGAAAACACGCTGATCGTTTACACGAGTGATCACGGCGAATACCTCGGTTTTCATCACCTTCTTCTGAAGGGGAACTACATGTACGAGCCGGTAGTGAAAATCCCCCTCGTGTTGAAGTTGCCGAACTCGGATCGTCGCGGCGAGAAATCCGAACAGAGGGTCAGCAACATCGATCTTGCTCCGACCATCCTCGAGGCATGCGGGTTGAAACCACCTCCCGAAATGAAAGGTTTCAACCTGAGAACCGACACAGACGGGCACGATAAGATTTTCGTCGAGCAGGGCCCTTACGATGTCATGGTTCGCGACAACCGTTACAAACTCATTCAGACTGAACAGAAAAATCGAGTGGATATGTTCTATGATCTTCAGGAAGACCCCCTCGAAATGACTAACCTTTATTCGGAGGAACGGTATCGGCAAAGAATCGCGGAATTCGAGAAGGCGATCATCGACTGGCGGGGAAGGGGCGCCGTGCTCACCAACCATGTCGATGAGTCCGCTCCGGTCATCGACCAACCGAACGTTCCCGACCGGAATGATGACCACCGCGAGGAGATGCAAGCCTTCTTCGCAGAGGGAATGAATAGCATCACCGAGGGTCAGTAGGAATCGATCGGTTCCAAGGGATAAAGCGGGACGGGTCTCTTATGGTAAACAAAAGACTCGGGTCCCGCTTGGGTCACACCCGGCGTATCGACTGGGATCACTCTGGTGGAAATCGGTCCATACGCCGCTCTCGGAGCGGTCACTCCCTTGACGATGATCAGGTGATAATCTTTCGGATCGATACCGAGACTGAGTATCTGTTGTAGGCTGGTGGGCATGATCCGCAAGCTGTTGATGATGACTGTGTGGTTGTCTTCGGTTTCGACAACCGCGGTGAGGCCTTGATCCAAATACCGATTCCCACCATGACGCGCCTCCAGTTCTTCATACTTTCCATCGCCTATCATTCGCACGGTCCCGGAGATCTTCACCGGCTTTCCGTGCTGACTGTCGGTCTTCGCACCGACCTCCAATTCGACTTGGCCTCCCTCCCCAGCCGACTCGCATTTCTTGGCGCAATCGGGGTCATAAAGTGTGACGCAACACCTCCCCGCGTTTTGTTTCCTGATCTCCGCGAATAGGTGAGTGGAGTCTCCCGGGCCTCCCCCCCCGATATTGTCTCCACAGTCCATCATGCTGACCGGTCCTTTGGAGATCGATGCCGCTTCTTTGACCGCATCCTCGACACCCAGGAGCTCGGTGTTGAGTTCGGTTCTTTTGGAAAAAGCATAATCGGCGAGTTCTTGGACTTTCTCTTCGGCAAGATCGGGATTGTTATCCGCGACCACAACCGCTGCAGCGCCCATGTCCGGGACATCGGCGTAGATGTACCCGGGCGCGAAGGACGCGGAGAGGATCCCAGGTGATTCGGCGATTTGATTCACGAGATCATAAACCTCAGCCATGGGTCCGGCTTCGGTGTACTGCTGGACGATATGAATGAGAAGCGGGATCTTTCGATAGGCTTGGGTGGGTCGGCAATTTCCGGCCGTCATCCGCCCTATGAGTCGCGCCGCTTCGATTCCTCTCGCCCGTTGATCGAGGTGTGGGTAGGTTCGATAAACAATGGTGGCGTCGGGGTTTTCCACCATCGGGGGAGAAATGTTCCCATGCAGGTCTAAAGTCATTACCAGCGGTAGATCTTTTCCGATCAACTCGCGGATTCGGCGGACAGTTTCTCCATCGGCGCTATCGAACCCCTCGGCAACCATCGCGCCATGAAGTGCGAGCAGGATGCCATCGAGTGGTGCGGCGTTTTGAATCCCTTGGAGGATTTCCGCGACAATGCCTGCATAGGTCTC
>JAJDBZ010000433.1 GCA_029261095.1 Candidatus Omnitrophota bacterium
ACCTTCTTGGCTGCTTTTTTCTTGGCACCCTTCTTCGCTGCCTTCTTAACAGTCCTCTTGGCGGCCTTCTTCTTGGCTACCTTCTTGACTGCCTTCTTGGCTGCTTTCTTGGTTGCCCTTTTCTTTGCAACGGCTTTCTTAGCTGCGGCCATTCAGTCTCACCTCCCCCTTTTTGATTTTGGTCACGGTGGATAATTTTCTATCCTTACCGTTGATCCCCATTTATTATCGGCATCTTTAACAAATTCTTTTGCCGATGGGGTCCCCATTACTTCCCAGCAGAGTAAAAATAAAATTCTATTGGATCGAAGTCAAGGAGAAACGTTCATTTTGGGATTTTTTTTTTTTACGGTCTTGATGCCATAAATCAGGGATTTCGAAACACGAAAACATTCGAGAACTACTATGGATAAAGGGCGAAATGAAATTCACCTTCTAGATTGCTTCCACTTCTCGCTTTTTTCGGGCCGGCGGTCAAAACAAAAAAAATCGCTTTGGGGTTGTTTCTTGGTGTTGTCTTCGCATAAATGTTGCACTTAAGATTTAATTTTGAGTTGTCGGATATTGAACAGAAATAGCCTTGAATCGATGTGGAGGTGGAGGGAATGAGCAAAAGAAGAGTCGATGGAGAAGAACATCCTGGATGGAAATGGGGACCCTTTACGACCCGGGTTCCCTTCTTACACACTGGTATTGAGTGGCCCGAACTCTTCCAGGGATTCATCGTCGCAGGCGCGACGGGTCTTGCATTAGTCCCGATTCTCATGAGCCAATTTAATTTCTCCTTCGAGGAGAGTTTGGCGGTGGCATTCATTCAATCGGTGTTGATTTCGAGCTCACCGATCATCTTTGGGGAACCATTCGCCCCGGGCTGGATCACTCCTGCCCTTCCATTGGTTCTGGTTTACATGGAAAACGACAACTTTCCCTATTCAACTCCGGAAGAGAAGATTCAGTTCATGACCGCCACATCTTTGACATTCGCGGTCCTTGTCCTTTTCCTGGGACTGTCCGGACTGGGAAAGAGGTTTTTGGAATGGCTCCCCGACTCTCTTAAGGGGGGGATTATCATGGGGGCGGCGATCGCGGCTCTTTATAAAGTCTTTCTTGATCCACGGTATGTGGAAGCCCAACCCATTTCCACCATTACTGCCATCTCGATTTGTTTGATCCTGATATTCTCACTACCTGTTCAGCGTTTGAAAACCAAATGGAGATGGTTAGGCATCCTTTCAGCCTTGGGATTACTACCTGGATTTCTTGCTGGCGCCATCGTTGGTCCTTTTGTAGGGGAAGTGACCTACGAAATCGAATGGGGAATTGCGATCCCACCCTTTTTCGCGATGTTCGAGAAGGTTTCCCCATTCATTATTGGGTGGCCTGAATGGTCGATGTATGTGAGTGGATTTCCTTTAGCCCTGATGGGTTATGTCATCTTGTTTGGAGATTTGGTCACAGGGATGGAGGTTCTGAAGGGTGCAGTTAACAACCGCCCGGATGAGAAGATCACCATCGATGTAGGTCGATCCCATTTGTCGATCGCGATCCGGAACGCCCTGATGGCCCTCTTCGCGCCCTTCTTTCCAACTCAAGGGTGTTTGTGGACCGGCGTTCATGTACTCATTGTCCAACGTTGGCAGGAGGGGAGGGACAAGATGGAGTCCCTCTATAGTGGAATTTCTTGTTATTATGTATTCGGGATACCACTCCTTTACGTGATCCTACCTTTGGTGACCGGTCTAAAACCACTCATGACGATCGCGTTGTCGCTGACCCTGGTGTTGACAGGGTTCGCATGCTCGTATGTCGCGATGGGCATCCCGAAAACCCAGATCGAGCGTGGTGTGGTCATATTGACGGGTGTGGCTCTCGCGGTCTTTTCGCCTTGGGTGGGAATGACTGTTGGGGTGCTCGCAACGTTGTTTCTTGTGGGCCCAAAACCGACAGCACCAGAAACAAAATGAACGGATGGAACCTGTTCCGGATAGGTTCAACACCACAATTGAGGAGTCGGTTCTGGCTGTTCTGTCTTAGGAATCCCAACCACTAAGTGTGACTCCAGACAGAGCCAATTCCCGGATTTCGTTTGATGGAAACCGAAAGAGAAGGTCGATCACGCCACAATACGGTACGAAATCCGCCCCCCCCTGGCGATAGATTGGGTGCTCATACTTCAGAAATTCGACATCCAGGCCTGTTGGCGCCCACTTTGTCCGATCCATATAAGAAGGTCCCCCCGACCCAGCCAGATAGGTGGATGCCTTTAACTGGCGACAAAGCGAAATGAGCCTTTCGTCCGGATCATCGGCGGTCGTTTCCATGGATGAGGCGGAGTAGACAGGAGTATCGATTTCGAGAATTTTATAGAGGCGCGACAGAAAGTGTAGATTCCATTCGGACATGGAATCTGTGGAGAATCGATAAACGTCCTCAAACCAGGGATAGACTGACTTGAACCTTGGGGTACGAGCGTAGGCCTGTTTGAGGGTTTGAAGATGTTTTTTTTGCCAGGGATTCCTTGTGTCGATCCGAGTTTCCTTAATTCTCATTCCAGAGCCGTGAAGCACGGGGATTGTCAACCAATGTGCGTGGCCGTCCAATAGAATCTTGTTTCGGTTTTGGAATTCGTTCTTGACGAATTGAACCGTATCCAGGTGAACGAAAACATCTGATAACAGATATTTGGCGATAACTCCAAGGTAGGGGTTGAAATTAGGTTGATGGATTCCGACTCTCAGATTGTTGACCACAGCGGGACTAGGAAGTCTTCTTAGTCGTTTTTTTCCGTCTCCTCTTTTTGGGAGCCGGTTTCTTGGTTGGGGCTGGCGGTGGTTCGCTCGCCACTTCACCATCGGTGGATTCCACCGCCTTTTTCTCTTTGACCTCTGGCTCGGATTCGACCGAAACTGGCACGGGTTCGGCTGGGGCTGGCTCGGGTTCCTTAGATTCTTCAGAGTCTTCCGGCGAGGACGCTTGATCTTCGAGGAGAGGTTCGACTGTTTCGACCTCGGGAACAGGTGGGGGGGCCTGTCCGGTGGGTTTCGAATTCACAGGGACTCCCTCTTCTGGAACACTTTCGACAGTCGGTTCCTGTTCCGATTTCGGGACAGTCTCTGCGGGTGGTGAGGGTGGAGCAGGTTTCTTCGGCGGCCGCAGGAGCGCTTTCATTACTTGAGTCACGGTCTCATCCAGAACCTGATAATCGATTCCACCGGTGAAGAGGTCGACTAGGGCGCGGTGAATGGATTGGCCATTCTTGTCTAGAGATAGCTCGAGAACCTCCCAGTCTTTGATAACGCTGCCGTCCTCAATGGGAATCAGATCGGGATGTGCCTCGAGAATCTTCTTGAGATCATCCAGGATTTTTACCAGGGATGACCACTTTTCGGTTTTGATCGCATGAAGCATACGAATCTCTATGAATTGTGTTTGGAATTTAGGGTCTTGAATCTTGGGAGCGATATAAGTCGTGATCCCCTCGATTTTCTCGAACTGATCATTGAGAAGGCACTCCTTGGCCCATATCAGTTGAATACCGGCCGATTCCGGTGCTCTTTTCGCGGCAGATTCAATGACCTCCAATGCGGCACGCCCATCTCCGGACCTTTTCAGGGCTTCGGCCAACCGCGCGTAGAGCAGGGGGTCGTCGGGGTATTTCTTGACCAACTCCCTAAGTTCCGTCACCGCTTCACCAAAACGTTCCGCATCTTGCAGAATGGAGGCTTTCAAGGATCTCGCTCGGACGAAGTTTGGATGTTTCACGAGGAAGGTATCAAGGACCTCCAATGCCTCTCGGAGTTGCGAGAGAGAGTGGTAGGCAAGTGCTTTTTCTAAGATTGCTCTCCCTGAATTCGGGTCTAATTCGGCAGCGATAGATGCTTCGTCGAGGGCATGTTTCGAAAACCCACCGACGCGGTATGTGGTCGACAGATCGAGTCGGATGGACACATTCTGTGGATCATACTCACGCGCCCTCTCGAGAAAGTCTCTGGACTCCTTGAAACGATGTCCACTCAGCAGAGCGAGACCAAGAGCATGGTTGGCTTCCGCCGAAAAAGGGTCGAGGGAAACCGATTGGCGCAATTCTTGGATGGCGGAGGAAATCCTCCCGAGAGAAACATAAGCCAGACCGAGGTTGTATCGGATTTCCGACGATTCAACCCCTCTTTCTAATATACTCTCCAGGTCCGCCACTGCAGCATCAAATTTTTTCTGTTGGCTGTTTAGAAGACTGCGTTCGAACAAGAGTCCGGTGTGGTTGGGGTCACGAACGAGGCCATCGGTCACCACTCTCGCCATGTCGGCGTAGTTCCCTTCAAGCCAGTGGACGTGTGCGAGGCTGGCGAGATAATCGGAATCCCCGGACTGATTCTGGAGACCTTGTTCGAGTATCGCTTTTGCGCCAGCCAGGTCGTTTATTTCGGCCACCGACTTTGATAGGAGGAGACGGACCTCTTTATCTGCGGGATCCTCATCGAGAAGATGCTTCAGTGTCTCGATCGCTTTTCCGAGTTCATTAGACCGGATTAATGTGTAGACAGACTGGAGTTCGTTACGGAATCGGACCGATTCGATTTTCTTGCCGTAATGTTCCATAGACTCCTCGACCCGGTTGTTTGCTTGACGGGTTTCCTCGATCTGCGTCTTGAGGTCGGCGACAACAACATTCTCAACTTGTTTCTGGAAATTCGTGAGAGATTCAAGAATCTCTCCTTCAGCAGCTGCCCTAATTTCGTGCTCTTCCTTGAAAACTTCTTGCTGCTTGATGACGGCTGCCCGAATTTGCTCAGATTTCTTTTCAAAAGAAGACGATTCATGGATGGATCTCTCGTCTAGGGAATCGACCTGTGACATCAATTTTTGGTATCGCTCCTCAGATTTCTTCCAAAAGAAATAGAAAAAACCTCCCAAACCGATCAACCCTAGGAGAGATACAACCAGCAACAGCGAAACCAAGCCTTCGGGTTCCATTCACAATCCTTATTTGATTAAGTCTATCTGAAAGAGGGAATCTCCCCAACTTCCTCTAAGGAGAGATGTTACCTGCCATGCGGATAAAGACAACGGCACCCGAGAATACCTTGTATGTTGAAGCCTGGAGTACAAAGGCTGAAATCGGATTCCTGAACATGATTCTGGAGGAATATGAGGGATTAGTGGTCATGAGGACTCTCGATCGTGATTCCGGCCACCTG
The DNA here is from genome assembly GCA_029261095.1 of Candidatus Omnitrophota bacterium. GTDB lineage: Bacteria > Hinthialibacterota > Hinthialibacteria > OLB16 > OLB16 > JACKFH01. The sequence continues at coordinate 5,196 of JAJDBZ010000433.1, forward strand.
AAATTCTGGGCTCCGGAAGGCCGATTGGAACTATTGAAACAGGTTCTTGACGACTTTATCGATCGGGGATGGATGGAACGGTACGAAATTAAGCCCAACTGGTGGGACATCGAGGACGGACAGAATCCCCTAATGGATGAATGAAAAACTCCATTCACTCTCGGCGGACGCCGCTTTTTCTCTTGGCCGGATCCCGTACGGGATACTTCAGATTCCAAACTTTCGGCAGATCTTGTTCGATTTCAAGGGCCATCTCGGATAATCTCTCAACCACATTCGGCTGGGATTGGACGAGCGACTCGGATTCATGTGGGTCCGTAGAGAGATCATAGAGTTCAGGGGTTGAGAGCGGCATCTCCTTGTCTCCCAGGTGCAGTTTCCAATTCCCGGACCGTAATGCGGTCACGCGATCGAAGTACACCCAATAGAAGATC
>JAJDBZ010000434.1 GCA_029261095.1 Candidatus Omnitrophota bacterium
GGTCAACTCGGCGATTTCCGATGGGAGCGCGGAGTTCGTTCTGTTGGGAGGCGGAATCGGAAGCGTTCCTGGTTCAGTCGGCCTTGATTTTGAAATCAGCCGGACTTTTCCGCTGGTCACCCTGGTCTCTATGATCGCTCCCAGCCCGGATTGGTTTGTGGGAGTCGGCGGGCTCGATTTGTTTCAAAATGGAGATTGGGTCGAGGAGATGACCGTTCCGCTTCGGCCTTACGATGCGGGCACAGATTCCGGGGAAACCTACCGATCCCCAAACGAGATCTCGGATCCGAAGGAAACGATCCATGAGATTCTCGGAGCCCCCTTTATTCACGAGGGGAAGGTGGCGCCGATGGGGGAGTTTATCTTTCAACGCATCGATTAACGGGATGGACCTGGACCGTAATACTCCGCATAAGCCTTGATGCCCGCCTTCTCAACTCCCTCCCGGGTCTGCAGGTCTGGGAAATCGTGGAAACGGTCGGCTCGAACCTCTTCCAGGTCGTAGCGAAAAGTCCCTTCCAAAAGAAACTCAGCCATGGCGGCTCCGATCGCGGGACTCTGTGTAACACCATGTCCGCAGAAGCCCGAGCAGTGATAAAGTCCTTTCACTCCCGGGATCTCCCCGAGAAGGGAATGGCCATCCGGAGTGAAGGACATCACGCCGCCTGTGATCTCCATCTCGGTGTCGTTATCAATGTTCTTGAAACGTTTCTTCGATGCTTCGATCAGGGCGCGGATGGTGGGATGATCTTTGGAGGCGGTCATATCGCGCATGGTAAAACCGGGGCCGGCTCCCTCGATATCGAATCCTTCGGGGTGAGTTTCATAGATGCCCACTCGCAAACCCTCCCCATAAGGTCTCGAATAGATCCGATTCTCTCGATCCCGGAGGGTGGCGGATTCCAGATCGATACAAACCTCGGAATCTCGGGTGGTGAAATAGTAGTGAGAGATAGCGGTGGTCGCCAAATGCGATTTGGCCGATTGAGCGACCATAAACGACCAGGGACCCGCCGCATTGACCACCATCGGGGAGGAGTAATTCTCCCCATCCGCGCGGACACCAGTCGCTTCTTTGTTTTCAACTAGGATCTTTTCCACCGGTGTGTCCGGATGAAACTCGACCCCGCAATCTCGGCAACATTTGAGGTAAGCCTCGGCCAGTTCTGGGGGATTTAAGTAGCCATCGGTCGGACAAAAGGCAGCCAATAAGACATCCTCTGAATGAAGGTAGGGCATCCATTCGCGAAGGTCGGTTTGATCGACCTCCCAGGCCTCCAACCCCGCCTGACGCGCCACATCTAAATGCTCCTTGAGCTCCGCTGTCCGAGCCTCGGTCTGAGCCACTCTCACGGATCCAGTCTGACGGAAAATTTTCATCCCAGCCCGGTCTTCAATTTCGCGCAGAAGTTCGACACTTTCCATGATCATCCGAGTGGCTGCGGGGGTGGACCGCATCTGGCCAATCAACCCGGAGGCACGACTGGAGGATCCGGAAGCAAGCCCTTTGCGCTCGAAAACACGAACGGATTTGCCTTTGAGTCTTAATCGGAGTGCGGTGCTGAGACCCGCCACTCCCGATCCGATGATGATGAAGTCGGATGAAGTCGAGTTCATCGCTCCGGTCCGCCGATCTTATCGAGATCTTTTAAAGCATCACCGAGAACCTCAAAAAATTCCTTTAAATTTTCTTCTGTGTGAGCGATCGAAAGATAGAGTTTGGTTCCCATGGGATTTAGAAAGAGGCCTTTTGCGAAAAGAGAAAGCATCAATTGTCGCCCGAGATCTCGATCTGACTCGAGCCAGTCCTGGTGGTTACGGATCGGGCTGGACCGGAAAGCAATCTGTCCCAAGGGTCCATCGCCAAGAATTTGAGATTCGAATCCGGAGTCTTGGAGAACTTGATCCATGCCGGAACGGAAGAATCGGCCCAGGGAATGGAGGCTCGAATATCGATTCTCCTCCTCGAACAGGTCGAGTGCGGCGTTCGCGGCGGCTGAGGAAACCGGGTTTCCCCCCGTTGTCGAGGCTGACCAGACATAATCCGCCTGGCCATACCGTTGTTCGGAAACCACTTCCATCACATCGGCGTTCCCACCGAAAGCGCCGATCGGATACCCACCACCCAGCGCTTTCCCATAAGCCGCGAGATCGGGGACAACTCCATAGTATTCTTGCGCCCCTCCCAAGGCCAAGCGAAAACCGGTGACCACCTCATCGAAGATAAGAAGCGCGCCATGATTACGAGTCAATTCACGCAATCCCTGGAGAAAGCCAGGCTCTGGGGTGATACAACGGTGCAGCGGTTCCACCAGAATCGAGGCGATTCGATCGGCGTTGGCCTCGAAGATCCGTGTGGTTTCCTCGAGATCGTTATAGGGCGCCACGATCAGTTCAGAGTGAATCGACGGTTGACCCGCCCCTCGCGTGTTGGGCTGGGGGAGTTCGGGTGGATCGTCGCCGACCATGCTGGCCACGCCGATGGGGTGTTGGCCATGGTAAGCCCCTTCGAATTTCATGATGAGCGGACGGTTTGTATAGGTTCGTGCTATGCGAACACAGAGCAGAGTCGCTTCGGTTCCGGAAGCGACAAACCGTATTCTTTCGACACAGGGGCAGTGTTCGATCATCCGCAGCGCGAGTCGCATCGATTGGGTGTTCACCGAAGAAAAGTTGGTCCCAAGCTCTGCTTGGCGTGCGGCCGCCTCCACGATCTTGGGATGAGCATGGCCGACCAGGACCGAACCCCATGCCATGCTAAGATCCAGGTATTTTCGCCCGGCATCGTCCCAGACAAAGGGTCCCTCGCCCCGGTCGAGGACGGGGGCGATATCCAGCGGAAAACCGAACTCTCCATTGGAGGCTCCGGGAAAGGTGAGGGTGGCGGGGTGGAGAAGTTTGGTCATTTTCACCTGAGTATACTGTTTCGGTCCATCGGCAATGGCTGTTCTATCAGCCTCCTGAGGGTCATCTTAAAGGAATCGATGGGGTATGGTGATATTTTTTTTTCTGATTATTTCCAGTACCACCCACTCATGAGGGTTGACCCTTGTAATTCTAACGATTCCGTCCTATTTATCACTCAAAATTCCGAATGTTTAGGACAAAACTATGGCGGGGCATTCCAAGTGGAACAACATCAAACGGAAGAAGGGCAAAGTCGACGCACAAAGGGCGAAGATTTTCACCAAAGTCATCAAGGAGATCCAGATCGCGGCCAGGATGGGGGGAGGGGATCCAGCCGGAAACCCCCGTCTGCGAAGCGCCATCCTGAATGCCCGTTCGGTGAATATGCCGGTCGACAATATCGAGCGCGCGATTAAGAAAGGGACCGGTGACCAAGACGGGGTCAACTACGAAGAAATTACATTTGAAGGTTACGGACCGGGGGGAACCGCAGTGTTTGTGGAGACTCTTTCGGACAATCGGAACCGCACAGTCGGGGAGGTCCGTCATATCTTCAGTAAATATGGCGGCAACATGGGGGAACTGGGGTGTGTCTCTTGGATGTTCGACCGTAAGGGAATCATCGCCTTGGACCCATCCAAAGTGAGTGAAGACAGGGTCATGGAGGTAGGCCTTGAAGCAGGCGCGGAGGACATCAACGCTGAGAATGAAGTTATTGAAGTTTACACCGAGTGGACGACGGTCGAGGATGTCAAAGAAGGCATGGAGAAGGAGGGAATCGAAATCGAGGGAGCAGAGGTTTCGATGGTTCCTCAAAACACGGTTTCATTGGATGCCAAACAAGCGGAAACTTTTATCAAACTCATCGATGCACTCGAGGACAATGACGATGTCCAGAATGTGTATTCCAACGCAGATATTCCGGATGAAGTGATGGCGAACCTTTAGCATTCCCACAGAAAGAAAAAGTATTCCGATATTTCCGGGCAAAAAAATGGGCTGGAGTGCTCCAGCCCGAAAAATCCTAGAGATTTCTAGGTTCGTTGTCTTAGAAAGTGTCCGCCGGATTAGATATGGCGGTTCTTCTTACGATTCACCATGGCCGCTAGCCCGGCGCTGATCAAAGCGATCGTAGCGGGTTCGGGAACTTCCCCATTCCACTCGGAACCATCGTTTCCGCATTCCATGGCCCAGAAGACCTGGAGATCGTTTGCGCATGTCAGGCCTATGGCCGCGCGGTCGACGCTGTACCACAGATCGAATTTTGGATTGCTTCCATGCGGGCCGGTGTATGCGAATGAAGAGTTATCACCCGCAACTTCGTCACCGTACCTGATGAGGGTGGGGTAATCATTCCGTCCATCGATGGCCCCATCGCCAGGGGAACGAATTCCCGATCCTGGGTTGTAACCCTCAAACGTTCCAGATGCCCAACCGTCATCCGCGCCACCAGTAGCGCCATCATCGCCGGAACCACCCTTCACTCCACCATGAAGTTCGCCGTTCTCGTTCGCATCGGTGATGCTATAGAGTTCTCCAGCGGTGACCGCTCCGCCCCACATGCTGTAAGCCTGAGTCACTTCATTCCCATGACTAGTGGTGGCGATTCCGTAGACATCACCCGTTCGGCTCTGAAAAGAACCGCCCACATTCAGGTAGAGGTCGCCCGCGGAAAAGGTGTTGTTACCGTAGCTGTCACCACCTGAGGGAGTCGCAGTTGGATCAAAATTCGTTTTCACATTGACATAGATGGTCGAATCGGTCCACGCGACACCAATCCCATAAATTTCGAAGGTGCTCCCTCCAAATGGGGAAGAGTCGTTGGGGGGATCCGGACACCAATTCCAATGAAGTCCCAGACTGTCGAATGGGCCAGCTGGGTTTGCCGATGCAGGTACTGCCGCAAAGGCGACCAACAACACCAACAAGATAAAACTACTAGCGAAGCCTTTCATGATTCGTTCTCCTAACTTACTAAATACCTGGAGAGACCTATGGTAAGGTCTCTCAAGTTTTCAGTTTTGTAGTTTCAACGAACCAGAAATTAGAATTGCAGAGCCTAAAACAAATTATATAGAGGGCACCCCAAGGGAGTTGCCACAATTAATTTTTATGTTGCCGTCCAGTAGAAAGAAGCCTTATTAAAAATAATGAAACAATTCAGATTTGTCAGCCAAGGGGATGTTATGGGGTTGGAATTTTGATGTCAAGCCTTTTTTTTGTTTTCGATCATTTTTTCTCTTCGGGCCAAGTTGTAACCTCCTTGAAATTCAGGAGATACATGCAACAAAAAATCCCGCAATCGATTGCTCAACTGCGGGATTTTTCTGAAATTTCAGAAGTTGGAGCGCCCTATTCCCAGGAGTTTGGCGGACGCTGTCCGAAGTACATCCGCTTGTCCACCATCAGACCCACCATCAGACTTGGGTCTTTCAACTTGCTGTTGCCACAAACATTGGAGGTACTACTCACTTCGGTGTTCAGTCCCCACCATGCACCCTCGCCCGCGAAAAGGTGAATCGACCCTCGGCTCTTGGTCCCATTCGTCGGACTGTACGAAACAATTTCTCCCCCATAAGGGTTCACATTTACGACTGTCGCACGGAAGTTTGCTCCCGATTGGCTGGGCCCCCGACTCCAGGCGGCATAGACCGGTCCGGCACGGGCAAAGGCAGCTGGCAATTGATCGGTCCAACACCCACCGCCATAGTAATACCGTAACTCACCCACATCGTAGCCAGCATTCAACTTATCCGGGAAAGGATCTTCGGGGATGGAGGTAATATAAGAATTTGGGGTAGTCAACCTTCTAAGCCCTTTTTCATTCTCACTTTGCTCCGACCATGTTGATTCGGACTCGCCCGGATAGTAGCCCCAATCCAGGTAGTAAACCTCAAGCGCGATTCCAATGCTACGAAGTTCTCCGGTGGCTTTGGTGACTCTTGCTCGAATCTGGGCCTCAAGAAAATTTGGAAGCGCGATAGCGATCAGGATGAGAATGATCGCTATGACAATGAGAAGTTCGATTAAAGTGAATGCTTTATTTTTTGACATCATCAACCGTCCTCTATGAGAAACTAAATGGCTTTAGTCAATGTTACACGAACTTCCCAATTGAGTCTACGCTCTTTCGAATCAATCTTCCTCCCTTCGTTCATCGAATAGGCTTAAAGGTGGCATGGGGTCCCTTCCTATAACTTGGACACTTTCGCTGTAAAATCGGTCGACTACAGATTTCGAAAGGATCAAATTCAATGGGGGTGGACCATCCAATCTTCCGAAGAAGATCTTTAGGTCTGATGGGAGCCTTGCTGGTGCTCATTCCCCAGTTCCTAATTGGATCCACTGATGCCGAAGAAATCGATTACGCCTCACTTCGAGGTGAGTCGTTAGTCGAAGTCCTCCGATCCATTCCTCCGCGAACCCCAATTGAGGCCTTGGAAACACTTGAAGTTGCGGGTGGACTTCGAGTGGAGCTTGCTGCCTACGAACCTCTCGTTCTCGATCCAGTCGCGGGTTGCATCGATGAGAATGGAGTGATGTATGTCTGTGAGTTGGCGGACTACCCCTACCGCCCCGAAGAGGGAGATCCACCGCTAGGCAAAGTACGAGTTCTCCTCGATCAAGACAACGATGGTCTCTATGAGACTAGCCATCTCTTCGCGGATGAACTTCTTTGGCCCGCGGGAGTGGCACCATGGAAAGGGGGCGTCTATGTCACCGCGCCCCCGGATATTTGGTACTTGAAAGACACCGACGGGGATTGGATTGCGGACATCCGCGAAAAAGTTTTCACCGGGTTTGGCGATTCGGGCGCTCAGTACATCATGAACAACCTGAAGTGGGGGCTCGACCACAATATCTATCTGTCAGTCGCGGGGAATGGAGGAGAGGTCGTCCCAGTATCCAAACCGGAGGTCGAACCCCTTCCGGTGCGCCGTCGGGATTTCCGTTTCGAACCGGAGACTGGGAAGTATGAGGCGATCAGCGGAGGGAAACAATTCGCCAACACTTTCGACGATTGGGGGAACCGATACCTTTGCAGTCAGGACACTTTTCTCTATCAGGTGGTCTATCCGATCCGATACCTGGAAAGAAATCCTCTCGTATCGGTGCCCAACACTCAGGTGAAACTGGTCCGGGGAGGGGTTCCCATCTTTCGCACGAGTCCCGTCGAGATCTGGCGCGCCATCCGGTCCAGCCGACGCATCCTTTCCGGAAAAGGAGAAGAGGAAAACAGTGGGGTCTCTCACAATGTCTCCGATGGAGTCGCGGGCACGACTGTTTATCGAGGCGATGCCCTTCCCTCTTCTTACTATGGCAACACCTTTTCAGGGGATGCCCAAAACAATTTGGTTCACCGACGAACTCTTCAAAGAGACGGTGTCCTTTTCAAATCCGAGCGTGCGGATGAGGGAACCGAGTTTCTGAGAACCGACGACAACTGGTTCCGTCCGGTCAATTTTTTGAGTGCCCCAGACGGTTCATTGTATGTATTCGATCTATGCCGTGAAATCTTGGAGGCGGTCCACATCCCGATGGATGTGGTCAAACACCTCGACCTGACCAAGGGGCGAGACTACGGTCGCATCTATCGCGTCGTGTCGGATGATTGGGAAAGAACGGCATCCCCACGGCTTGGGGAAGCAGCCGCAAAGGAATTGGTCGGCTACCTCGAGCATCCCAACTGCTGGTGGAGGGACACCGCGCATCGACTGATTTATGAGCGGCAAGATCGTGCTGTTGAAGAGGATCTCAGGGAGATGGTCAAGAAGTCGGCGGTCCCACAAGCTCGCCTGTTAGCCCTCTATTCCTTGGAAGGGTTGGGCAAACTGACGGAGGAGGATGTTCTTGGCGCTTTGAACGATGCCCATCCTGGAGTTCGCGAACGAGCGGTCCTCCTTTCCGAATTTTTCTTTCCTCCCGAAGGGGTTCTGCTGAAAACCCTTCTCGAGAAGGTGGACGATCCGGATATGCGCGTGCGATATCAGTTGGCCTATACCTTGGGCGAACTTCCGGATAGCGAGGAGAAAACCGAGGCTCTTTATCGATTGGCGGTTCGCGATGGAGGGGATAGTCACACACTAACCGCGGTGTTGAGTTCCGCATATTCCTCTGCTCCGGAACTCTTGGCTAAGTGGCTCGGCAATAAGCCACAAGAAAACCCTCAAGAGTCTTTCATCCACGAAGTGGCTCGATTGGTCGGGAATCAGAAATCCAGCGAAGAGGTTGCGGTCTGGTTGGATTCCAGACTTGAGGACCGCGCTCCAGACTCTTTGCTGATCGGGCTGAGTCAGGGACTCCAGGATTCGGATGGAACCTTCCAGGAGGTTTTGGTTCATCTGAGCGGGGAGAAGAGTGAACGAATTTTCAAAAGGAAAGCCGATGCGATTGCGACTCTCAACAAAGAGAACTCCGAAGCCTCCGAGTTGGAACGTGCGCTTCGCCTCCTGGCTCTCTTCCCTTTCGAAGCGATTTCGGAGCCTTTGATTGACTTCCTGAATGGAGTCCATCCGGATCCTCTCCGGGCTGGCGCCATCGAAACACTGGTCGCCACCCATGCCCCGAGCGTTCCAGAAATCCTTTTTGACCAGTGGAAATCCTCTGGCCCGAAATCGAGGGGAGCCATTCTTGCGAGTTTGTTGGGGCAAGTATCCTCCATCCAACTTTTGCTGGACCGAGTGGAAACGGGATCTCCGCTTCCCTCTGAGCTTGGGGCCTCCGCGGTTTCCCGGCTATTAAACCATCCTAACGATGAGATTCGATCGCGGGCGGAATCGGTCCTGGAAAGTGGTGATCGGCTATCGCGAAAAGAATCGATGGAGGTGTTCGCTTCCGCGCTCGAAATGGAGGGCGACTACGAAGAGGGGGCGGAAATTTTCGAACTCCTCTGTTCCAGTTGCCACCTTCTCAATGGAGTCGGTAGAGATTTGGGACCGAACCTGGCTCTGTCGAGTACGCGCTCCAAAGAAGAGATGCTCAGTCACATCATCGACCCGAACCGTGAGGTGAATCCCGAATACCTTCAGTTTCATATCACGACCTACGACGAGGAGATCCATTCGGGGATGCTGGCAAGCGAAACAACCCACAGTGTCACGCTGAAAAACCAGGACGAAGACCTCACACTTCTCAGGACGGATATCGTATCCATCGTCGGATCTGGGTTGTCGGTCATGCCCGAGGGACTGGAAGAGGGTTTAGATCCCGAACAGATGGCGGGTTTGCTCCGGTTTCTCATGGAATCGCAATACGATCTCGGCACAAGCGGGGATTCCTTCGCGACCGACATGCCGGAGACGCCCTGAGTTGGAAGGAGGCTGGCAAAGATGGAACGAGGAAACGGTTTCACCCTCATCGAACTCCTCATCGTTATCGCCATCGTCCTCATCCTGATCGCCATCGCCCTTCCAAATTTTCTGGAGGCCAGAGACCGTGCGTTAGTGACTGCGGCGCGGGGGAATATCCGGGCGGTGGAGAACGCGATGACCCAGCACCTTTTGGATTGGGGATCGATCCCGGCGGACTTCAATGATTCGCTTCAGGTTCGAATTCAGTTTCGTGCTCGATCCATCGCCGATCCCGTCTGTAGTTACCAACCGAACCTATCGTTTCAGGGCAATGGGGGACTCGAATTCCTCAACGATCCACCGGTGTCCGGGTCATCCCTGCGGAGGACTTTTTACCTGCCCGGGATGCACTGTCCTTTGACCACACCGATTCCCTACCTTGAAGCCAAACGTGTCATCGACCCATTCAGCGATGGGACTATCCCAATTGGATTCGATTCTCGCGAGCAGGACCGCGGCGGGACAGCGGACCGGATTGTGTATGGCGCATTTTGGTCGTCGGGACCCG
>JAJDBZ010000435.1 GCA_029261095.1 Candidatus Omnitrophota bacterium
GTAAGGTATCGATCTTTCGATGGGAATGCACCCCTACTGCGCACTTGCGTCTGATGGAACCTCGGCAACCTCCACCAATACCTCGTTCCGTCTCAACATAGGAATCGTAAAGGGCGAGTTGTAGCGCGCAAAGATAGGCTCTCCGATGGCCTCGTATCCCGCCTCGTGTAATCCGTCCATGAGCAGTTCTTCATGTTTGGTGTATTTCCCTTGACTCCAGGAGCCGGAGTAACTTTTCGCGGCCATCAGCTTTTCTGGAATCTCCTTAAGTTGGACCCGATCATCGTCAGGTTTGGGCAGAGTATCCATGTTGAATTCGGAGGGCATGACGAAGGTGATCAGATAATTTCCCTCCCCTCCCGAGGTTTTATCTATGGTGTTCGAGATGAGAGTAGTGGCTGTCCCGTGGTCGACATTTTCGGAAGACGGCATCTGGCTTACCGGCGCAGTCATCTCCATCTCCGCGCCCTCCTCGTTTTTCCCAAAAATGTATCCTGCAAGTAGACCAAACGCATCATTGCCGACCTCATCGAAATCCCCCTCCACTTCGGTTTCCGCAACGATCATCGGTTCATATCGCCGGATTTCGAAAGTTGTATTCTTTTCGATCACCTCATATTTGGGTTCTTCAATAGCCATTGCGTTTCCACTTAACATGACAAGCAATACTGAAAGTCTTTTTAGAATAAGCATTGTTTTCCTCCATAGGGCAATTCACGCCTCAGGAACAAACGTTCAAAACATCCACCGGTAACTCGGCAATTCTGTTCCTTTTGGGATTCTTTCTTGGGTTTCAAAATTCAAGAGGAACCAGGTATTCAGGATGAGGGCTAGTTGGCGGGATCGTCGGGGTCGACTTCAAACCTCCCCTTGGTGGTCAGAGGCCAGTCGTCTGTTCTAAAGGGATAAGCGGGAAAACCCTCGGAATCGGTCAATGAAAGGACTGGGTTGGCCGACCAGCCATACCGAACGGCGGCAGGGTCGGGAACAATTGGACTTCGAATGATCACCGCGTCTCCTTCGAGATGTGCCCCGGCGATGGTGAAGACGCGGTCCTCCCCAGCGATGAGAAACCCGGTTAGGTCGGATCCCAGGACCTCAAGACTCCGACCTTGGGTATCGAACCGGATTCGAAGAGCCGAACCATCTCTGTTCATGGAACGGTAGCGAGGACCCGAATAGGCGATATCCTCGCCGTACACAATGCTCGCGGCGGCGTTCACCAGTCGCTCGGCAACGACTCTTCGAAAAGGGATTCCCTCTCGACCCTTTGGGTGAATGTCACCCTCTCCGAGGTCGGCGGTTACGATCACGGCGGTGTGGGGAAGGTCGAGGACGGACATCTGAGCATCGCGGAGTTCGGCGACATTGCTGACTCCGATTTCCGGTTCTTCGGCATCCCAATTCGCGAGTTGGACAACCAGGAAGGGAAGGTCGGGATTCAGGAACCCCTCCCTCCAACTATCAATCAAGGTTGGGAGCATCTTTCGATACTGAGCGGCGCGCCAGGTGTTCGATTCCCCCTGATACCAGATCACACCCGAAAGACCAAAAGGCATGAGAGGCGCGATCATACCATTGTAAATGAAAGTGGCCCGGCTCGCGGGAAGGTTTGGAGGGTTCTCGCCAAGATCGACGGCTCTCTTCCTCTCGCTCAAAACTTTGTCAGTCCCCATCAAGACGGGTCTCAAGATGGGATCGGATGCCAGGATTTCATAGGACATGAAACTCTCGGCCCCACGGCTGCTCCAGTCCGCTTCGATGAGTCCGATCGGTCGATTGAATCGCGAATGGAGATCATGTCCGAAAAGGTACCCGATCGCGGAAAAATCTTTAACGGAGTCTCGATTGGAGACCAGCCACTCCCCCTCCAGGTCGGTAGCGGGGTCGGCTGATAGGTTGGGCTGGACTCGAAAGAGTCGGATCGTGGGTTGGTCGGACCGGTCCAAGATCTCTTCGGGATCCGTCGCATCCATGACGGTCCGCTCCATGTTCGATTGGCCGGAGCAAAACCAGACATCGCCGATCAAGACATCCTGGAAATGGATCTTTTCTCCTTCCGCCTCGACTGCGAGATCGAAGGGGCCCCTGGTGTTGGGAGGAGTGATCCGTGCATGCCAATACCCGGTTGGATCGCTTGTTGTGATTACCACAGAGTCTCCGAGGGTCACCTTTACTTGGTAGTGGGGATCGGCAGTACCCCAGATCGAAATCGCCTTTCCCCCTTGGAGGACCATATGGTCCCCAAAAATAGAGGGGAGGGTGAGAGCGGGAGAGGAAGACACCGACAGGACCGTGGCGAGAATGACGGCGAGAAAGTAGAAGTATGGGGGAGTCACGCGCATCGTATCCATCTTTTATCAGCTCCTCCAGTTCAATGGGACCCTGTCCAATGGGGGAGCATTCATGCTTCGGCTCAGGCGAACCCCACGAAGAACAAGATTTGGTTTACCTCGCACATTTCCCCGCCGATACTTCTATTGACACTTTGATTGCGTTGGTTACCTTGCACTTATCATCATGAACTACGATATCCGCACTTCGATGGACCTTTTTCGTGCCAGCCGTGAAGTCATTCCCGGCGGGGTGAACAGTCCAGTCCGTTCATTTAATGCCGTTGGCGGGTCGCCAGTCTATATCGCCAAGGCGAAGGGATGCCAGATATTCGATGTCGAGGGAAAAACCTACATCGACTATATCGGTTCCTGGGGACCGATGATCCTCGGGCATGCTAATGGCGAAGTGATGAAGGCTGTGGCGGAGCAGCTTCATTACGGGACCTCGTTTGGCCTTCCCACAGGGGCTGAGTGCGCGCTCGCCGAGATGGTCTGTGAGATGGTTCCGTCGGTGGAGATGCTCCGACTGGTCAATTCGGGGACCGAGGCCACGATGTCCGCGCTCCGACTCGCGCGCGGAGTGACAGGCCGCGAGAGGGTAATTAAGTTCGCCGGCTGCTACCATGGTCATGTCGACTCGTTGTTAGTTGAAGCTGGGTCTGGCGCGGCAACCTTCGGTGTCCCCAATAGTCCCGGAGTCCCGGAACGGCTCGCGCACCTCACCGAAGTCGCGAGGTTTAACGACCTCGAATCGGTCGACCGAATCATCGATGAAAACCCCGACGAAATTGCCGCCATCATTGTGGAACCAGTTGCGGGTAACATGGGCGTCGTGCCTCCAACGGAAGGATTTCTGGAAGGACTCAGGAAGACTTGTGATGAACATGGAATCATCCTGATTTTCGATGAGGTCATGACTGGTTTCCGATTAGCGCGTGGCGGAGCCCAAGAGAAATTCAATGTCATGCCCGACCTGACTACTCTGGGAAAAGTCTTGGGAGGGGGTGTGCCTGTTGGCGCATTCGGAGGGAAGAAAGACCTCATGACCCAGATTTCCCCCAGTGGCCCCATTTACCAAGCAGGCACTCTGTCTGGAAACCCTTTGGCGACCGCTGCCGGGATCAAGACTCTCCAGATGCTGAATGCCAGCGGTATCTACGAAACCTTGGAGATTCATTCCGCCGAACTTGAAAGAGGGTTGGCGGAAAGAGCCACAGCGGCGGGGATTCCACACCGAATCAATCGAGTGGGCAGTATGATCACTTTCTTCTTCATTGACGAGGATGTGCATAATTTTGATGGCGCTAAGAAATGTGATGCGGACGCATTTGGTAGATTCTTCGGTGCCATGCTGAACCGGGGTATCATGCTACCACCTTCGCAATTCGAATCGTGGTTCGTTTCAGGAGCCCATGCCGAAATGCATGTCCGAAAAACCTTGGATGCCGCCGAAAAAGCATTCGAAGAGGTCTGACCAACCCGACAATATCGACCATACAAATGAAACTTGACCGTGCCAGCCGTGATGTTTTCTTAAATCGTCTCCATTGTTTGACCCCAGAGTCCGAGCGCCAATGGGGATCGCTTACGGTCGCCGGAATGGTTCGTCACCTGCGAAGAGCCTTCGAGGTTTCCCTCAACGAGGTAACTGTTCCCGACAATGGTAACTGGTTGACCAAGACCGTGGTGAAATGGATGAGCCTCTATCTCCCCATCCCCATCCCTAGAGGAAAGATCAAACTCCCCGAGGTGTTCACCCCGGAACCGGAAGAGGACTTCGAATCCGAGGTTCGCGCTCTGATCGAGAAATACGATGATTTTGTGAACGCTTTGGAGAAAGACCCCCACCAAAAGGCTCTCAGTATTCTGTTCGGAGAAATGACTCTCTCGGAATGGAGTTATCTCCACGGTCCGCATTGGGATCATCACCTCAAACAGTTTGGGGTATGACCCACGGGTTCATGACGCTTCGGGACGTTCCGGTTTCGGTTCTCTCAACATCAAGGTCTTCACCGCCTCCGTGGCCGGCACCCCATCGAACAGAGTCCGCGCCACTTGCTCGCAAATCGGCATCTCGACACCATATTTCGCGACCAGCGGTCGAATCGATTTCGCGGTCTCCACACCCTCGACCGCCATACCAATCTCTTTGAGCGCCTCCTCGAGGGTCTTCCCCTGAGCCAGCGCGATCCCCATCCGACGGTTACGGCTGTGGTTGCTGGCGCAGGTGACAATGAGATCCCCCATCCCGGAGAGTCCCGCGAATGTGAGGGGGTCGGCTCCCATCGCGATCCCGAGACGGGAGATTTCCGCTAACCCGCGAGTCACCAAAGCGGCCATCGTGTTGTCACCGAATCCCATCCCCGATGCCGCACCGGCGGCGATGGCGATCACATTTTTAAGTGCTCCTCCCAGTTGGACACCCATGGTGTCTTCCGAGGTGTAGACTCTGAAGGTGGGGGTCATGAAGAGTTCTTGTGCATGTTCCGCCAGATGCCTTTCACGACACGCGACAGTTACTGTGGTTGGCAAACCCATCGCAACTTCTTCAGCGTGAGAAGGACCGGATAAAACAACCGGGTGATGGACTCCTAAAACCTCTTCCACGATTTGACTCATCGCGTACTGGGAGTTCTGTTCGAGCCCCTTCGTACAGGAGATGACGAGTTCTGGGATGGTTTCATTCCCATAAGCGGAGCGAACGGTTTCGGCAGTGGAACGAAAAAACTGGCTCGGGACCACCAACACTAAAGCGGTCGCCTCCTCAATCAACTCGCCCAGGTTCGATCCGACGCGGACCTTTTCCGAAAGATGAAATCCATCGAGTTTGCCAGGGAGAGTTCGGTCCTTCTGTAATCGTTGCGCTTCTTCCGGATCGATTTCCCAGAGACGAATCTCGGATCCGCTGCTCGAGAGGACCTGACAAAGAGCGCCCCCCCAGCTCCCGGCGCCAAGCACGAGGATGGTTTCTTTGTGATTAAGATCGGTCATAGAAAGATCAAGTCTCCTGCTTCTTTTTAAAAGCGAGTTCTTCCCCCTGGAGCGCCCGCTTGATATTGGCGCGGTGACGGAAGATGACTAAAGCGGCTGCAATCCAAACGAGTAAAACAACAGATCCATGAGGGGCGAGTTGGGTCTCGAAAAAGTAAAGCAGGGTCAATATCAGCGGAAGAACGAGCGCCCCCGCGACGGATCCGAGGGAGACCTGACGGGTCACCCAGAATACCAGTGCGAATATCGCCGCGGTCATCAGGAACGGGATAGGAACGAGACCGAGAAAGACCCCGGAGGCAGTCGCCACCGCTTTCCCGCCTTTAAACTTGAGGAAGGGGCAGAAGACATTCCCGAGGATCGCTGCAAATCCGCATCCCGCCGGTAACCAACCGATGTCAGGCGCCAGTGTGGCCGCCAGAAGAACCGCCGCCAAACCCTTCGCAATGTCCAATATCAGAGCGAATGTCCCCCATCGAGGACCCACCACCCGGAACGCGTTCGTCGCGCCGGGGTTGCCACTGCCCACTGAGCGGAGGTCCACACCTTTCAGGAACCAAACCAGCAGCCACGAAAAGGGGAGACTGCCGATGATGAAAGCGAAAGTTAGCGAAAGGTAAGCATCCATGTGACGGTCACGCTCTACTTGATTTTCGAATCCATACCGCGTCCAAGGTTCTGATAATACTTAATGTTGTGAGTCGCTCGGCCGAAAGCGACGATGTCCATCCAACCATCTCCGTTCATGTCCGCGGCGATTGCATCCTCAGTCGCCATCCCGCCATCATCGATGATGTGTTTGTCCCAGGTCAGTTTCTCTTTAGAGCTTGGATCGAAATGAAGATCGTAAATGTTGAGTCCCGCCAGATCCTTTGGCGGAGCCTTCTCTCGAAACCCAATTAAGACCTCGTCCTCCCCATCGCGGTCGAAATCGGCCCACCAGACGGCGTGTCCTTGAGCCAGTTGATCATCGAGGACATATCTCTCCAATCCTTCCACCACGTTGTTGGCGAAATGTGTCCAGAAATAGACAGCGACTTGGTTGCCATGCCAGGGTTCGATCGATGCCACAATCG
>JAJDBZ010000436.1 GCA_029261095.1 Candidatus Omnitrophota bacterium
ATGCAGAATTTTCAACTGTTGACCGAAGTTGGAAAAGCCAACAAACCTGTCCTTCTTAAGAGAGGTATCGCCGCGACCATCAATGAATGGCTACAAGCAGCCGAGTATGTTCTCTCCGAGGGAAACCCCGATGTGATCTTGTGCGAGCGCGGGATCCGAACCTATGAGACAGAAACTCGCAATACGCTGGACATCGCAGCGGTACCTGTTGTCAAAAGGTACTCCCATCTACCGGTTGTGGTGGACCCATCCCATGCCGCAGGAGATTGGCATTATGTGGAAGCGCTCTCACTGGCTGCTGTCGCCGCAGGCGCCGATGGGTTGATCGTCGAAGTCCATCACGATCCCCCTAACGCCTGGTCAGACGGCGCGCAATCTCTACGCCCTGATAAGTTCAAGAAACTCATGAATAGGATCAAGCCCGTAATCGAAGCGGTCGGCAAACGCGCTACTTGGTGAGGTAATCTTTCCCCTGAATTGGGAGTGCCTTTAAGTACCCCAACAAATCGGTCAAGTCGGAAACCACCTTGTGGCAGGGAACCGGGTAGGGATTCACTTTCTGGGACTGGATCAGGACCGAATGCATCCCCGTTGTGTGCGCGAGTTCCAGGTCGTATCGGTAATCGCCCACATGAACAATCGATTCCGCAATGACGTTCCATCGCTCTAAAAACGGACGCAAACAGTCCGGGTGCGGCTTCGGTTGGCCCTCCTCACGAGTGACAACGATATCCGGATTCAGAAATGGGAACCTGTTGGATACGACTTCCCATGTCGCTCGAGTGTTTCGAGTTAGGATGCCAAAGGGGATTTCTTCCTGACGGACCCATCGAATAAGGTCTTCAGATCCTGTTGCTGCTTGGGATTCCTCGGCCGCTTTGGCTTCTACTTGATTCAATAGGTGATGACCATCGGTTCGCAGGGGTTCTGGCAGGGATTCAATCCAATCAAGGATACCCTCACCGTCCGGAACACTCAGTTCAGTCCTCAGATAATCAAAATCAATGTTGGACACCAAGAGGGTTCCGTCTAGATCGAAAAGGATCCTACGGTATGTTGACGGGGAATTAACCGACAATCTTCTTCCACAGCCGATAGAGACCTTTTTGACGTAGACCCCGATAGGCTTCGGCGTCGCTCTCCACTTCGGAAAGGCGTAGGGTCATTTTATCGAATTCTTCTTTCATCAAGTCGTATGCTGAACGCCTTTCTTCCAATTCTGTTTCATACTCGACAAAGGTTGTGGCTGCATGCATGAGGTAAGATGGATTCTTCTCCCTTGGAATAGGGTTCTTCAACGTTTCAAACAGCCTTTCATGCGCTCGCGGCCAGACATGCTTCTCGTGCGCCAAATGGCGGGCACCTTCAGACCGTTCCTGGAGTATCGAGCGGTCCGTGCTGATCTTCTCCAGCAGGTCCTCGAGGTTTTTCCAATCGTCCACAATCCAACCAGCCCGGTATTGGTCCACCGAGTGCGAAAGTTCCAAGTGGGGTCGCAGAATAACCGGTAGACCGCACCAAAGATAATTGACGATTCTGAAGGGTGACGCGATCTCTCGCTCGAAATGGACCGGACTCCACTCAATGGCGAGGTCCATTTCGGAAAGATCACGAACCAACGCATCGAAATCGGTGAGGTCTGAAAACTGAATACACGGATGGTCGCGTACTTCTTGCGGAATGGCCTCAGTCTCGTCTGATTTGGATGCAAGCAGTGGATGTGGGCCAAGTCGAACAAAGACTGTTCCCTTCCCCGCTCGCTGAACTAAATCCGCAAGTTGAACCAACCACTCGGAAGACCGATGCCATGCCCACGACACCCCGCCTACAAAAATCTTGAGACCGTCATCTGAACTCGGCGTTCCTTTTGGTGGCAATGCCTCTGGCAAGGATATGGGCGTATCCACCAATCGATGGGAATCATCCGGTTTCCAACCGGCCAGCGTGAGAAACCCCATCAGGTATGATTTCATTCGGGAAGTGGGGACCAAAACATAATCCAACATTGCCAGAGTCCTGATCTTGTGGTGGATATCCGCACGAAAATTCCCACTGGTTCCGAGTAGATTCTCAAGCACGAGGGGACCCGGGCAATCGGCGACATAAATGCGGTTATCGTCGAAGCGTCGATGAGACAAACACTCCCAAGATTCTGACAGGACGACATCGGGGTCAGCCTGCTCAATCACTCCATCCAAACGAGACTGAATGAAGAGGTTCTGAGTTGCCCAATCAGGAAGGTCCCTCCCAGCTGCCGATTCTTTGGCCAATGCCAGGCTCACTGGAAAACCTTGTTCCTCCAGCGAGCGATAGAGTTGTTGGGCGCGTACTCCCCCGCCGGCGGTCGGGTATCCGAACTCGGGAAACAATTCAGTGGTGACGAGTAGGACCCGAGGCAACGACATGGATCAAGCGCCCCTGCGGAATGAGACTAATGTGATGTCATCGTGGAATGGCTCGTTACGGACAAAATTTCGCACCTGGAGCATCGTCTCACTAATCAAACTTGCTGGCAGGAGGTCGCCGAAATCTCGCATGATTCGGAGCAATCTTTCCTCACCGAACATTTCATGATCCGGATCGAAGGCTTCTGTGACTCCATCCGTATAAAGCATGATCTGATCGCCGGGGTCCAGGGTCAATTCGAGCTCTTCATATCGTTGATGTTCCATGATCTTCAGAGGGATCCCCCCCACATTCTCCAATAGGCTAACTTCACCTGTGGCTGCTCGCCGTATGAGAGGAGGATTGTGACCGGCGGAGGAATATTGAATCTTGTGGGTGTGCATATTCAAGATCCCGTAGAAACAAGTTTCGAATTGATCGGTGGGGACATGCTCTGAAAGGACATTATTGACGATCGAGAGGGCTCCCCCGGGGCTCAGTAATTGTTGAACAAAAGCTCGCATGACTACTCGAGTAATCGCCATCACCACCGAAGCGGCAGCCCCATGACCCGATACATCCGCAATCAGGATTCCCCA
Organism: Candidatus Omnitrophota bacterium; assembly: GCA_029261095.1. GTDB lineage: Bacteria > Hinthialibacterota > Hinthialibacteria > OLB16 > OLB16 > JACKFH01. The sequence goes on from JAJDBZ010000436.1 coordinate 2,985, forward strand.
ATGCAGGTCTGTGAGCCGAATGAAATCGTAGTAGTCGCCCCCCGCTCGAGAGGAGGGTGAATAATGGGACGCGAACTCATAACCATTACACTCTGTGAGCGGTGGCGGTAGGAAACTCTTTTGGATATTCGCAACAACACGGAACTCATCATCAAGAATCTTATAAGCGTTTTCCAATTCCTTCTGGACTTTTCGGAGTCTAAGCCCCGATCGGACACGAGCGACGAGTTCCGCTCCTTGGAAAGGTTTGGTGACATAGTCGTCAGCCCCCGTGTCTAATCCGTGGGTCTTGTCTTCCACACGATCCTTTGCGGTTAACAGGATGAAATAGGAGTCTTTCAAACGTGAGTTCTTGCGAACCCATTGGCAGAATTCGATCCCATCCATTTCCGGCATCATCCAGTCGGAAATAATGACATCCGGATGGAAATTTTCGAGCAACTGAACCGCCTCGGCTCCGTTGGTGGCTACCTCAAGCAGATAGCCGACATCCTCCAAGGACTTCTTCATGATCTTGCGGACAAACTTATCGTCATCCACAATCAGGACACGGGGTATTGAGGGGTTTTCGCCCTGGTGAGTTTGAATCTCTTGCATGCCGGTTGTTTACCGTTCTTTCATGACAACCCAAGTGGTCGGATGGAGAATACTACTTTCCTTTGTCCGGTTCAGGTATTGGGACAATTTCTATCAGTTTTTTCACGATATCGTCGGGTGTGATTCCTTCCGATTCCGCCTCGAATGAGGTCTTAATTCGGTGCCGTAATATCGGAAGAGCAACTGCTTTGACATCTTCGACCGACGCGTGCAGACGCTCCCGGATAATGGCATGCGCTTTGGCTGCAAGAACGATGTTCTGTGAGGCTCGAGGACCGGCTCCGACATCCAAGTTTTGAGCAACAAATGTTCCATCGGGTTTTGCCGGAGGGCGAGTCGCCCGGACTATTGCAACCGCATATTTGGCCACTTGCCTCGATACAGGAAGTTTCCGAACCAATTGTTGGTAATTTAAAATCTCTGGCCCGTCTAAAACCGGTTCCGGATTGACCTTTCTATCCATAGTCGTCAGCAAAACGATATTCTCTTCCTGTTCCATCGTGGGATAATCGAGGCGGACTTTCATCAGGAATCGATCGAGTTGTGCTTCAGGCAGGGGATAAGTCCCCTCCTGTTCGAGGGGGTTCTGGGTCGCGAGAACAAAGAAGGGCGGAAACAGGTGGCGCGTTTCTCCCGCTGCGGTAACCGAGACCTCCTGCATCGCCTCGAGGAGAGCAGCCTGTGTTTTCGGAGGCGTTCGATTGATCTCGTCCGCTAGAAGAATCTGGCAAAAGATGGGGCCCTCGATAAACTTGAAATTCCTCTTCCCGGTATCGGGGTCTTCTTCGATGATTTCCGCGCCAATAATGTCGGTTGGCATCAAATCGGGAGTGAACTGAATGCGACTAAATCTGAGTGAGAGCAATTCGGATAGCGTGCGGACGAGGAGCGTTTTCGCTAGACCTGGGACCCCTTCGAGAAGGACATGTCCCCGACACAAGAGGGTGAGGATGACCTCCAGAATGACGCGATCTTGTCCGACGATGGTTTGATGCAGCCGCTCTACTAGTAGGCGAAGTTTCTTACGAAGGACTTGAACTTCTTTCAAGTCATCGTTCAACGCAGGATCTTCGAACAGGTCCGCCATGAAATCCCCCGATGGATTACGAATATTAGGCCGGTTTCAATACCGCCCGTTAGATTCTCTTACGAAACTAGAGATTATTCATAGATTTGCCGCGAGGTCGAGACCCAAACGGACATCTTGAAACCTTTTTCCAGCATTGTATCGTAGCGACCCTCTTGAGAGGTTAACCCGCAGATTATTGGGTCGATACCTCGATGGAATGAGTACGCCGCTAGGCAATCCACACTTACGAGGTTCACCCAAGATGTCAATGGAAGTCATTTCTCAGCTCGCAATCCCTGGAACCAGCAAACTTGTTCTCTTTATTTTCGATGGGCTAGGCGGGATCGACAATGATGGGAGAGGATCGGCCCTCGAGGCGGCAAGTGTCCCCAACCTGGACCAATTAGCCACCGATTCGGTTACAGGATTTCATATTCCTGTCGCGGTGGGGGTCACTCCCGGGAGCGGACCCGCTCATCTCTCGCTTTTTGGCTACGATCCCCTGAAATACCAGATCGGTCGAGGGGTTCTTGAAGCCTTGGGCGTGAATTTTCCACTCCAAAAAGGGGATGTTCCCGCAAGAATCAATTTTTGTACCCTGGACCCTGAAGGCAAGATATCCGATCGGCGCGCTGGAAGAATTCCTTCTGAAGAAGGGTCTCGCGTCATCGAAAAGTTGGCAGGGGCGATCCAGATCGATGGGGTCGAGATCCACCTCAGACATGTTAAGGAATACCGTGCGGCCATGGTTTTACGAGGAGAGGGCTTGGGCGGCGATATCGCGGACACGGACCCTCAAGTAACCGGGAAAGAACCCTTAGCAGCCGCGCCGAAGAAAAAGAGCCCTGCTAACGACAAAACATGCGAAGTCCTGAATGAATTCCTCCGACAGGCTCGAGAAATCCTGAAAGACGAGCCAAAAGCCAACATGCTGACACTTCGAGGGATTGACTTGTTTGAACCCCTTCCCTCTTTCCAGGAACTCTATCACCTCAATCCGACATCGATCGCTGTCTATCCGATGTATAAAGGGGTCTCTCGTCTCGCTGGGATGACGATCCAGGAGGAAGGGCAAGAGACCACCGAGGAGCAGATAAACCTCCTGAAGAAGGTCTGGGACGATTTTGATTACTTCTTTATACATATCAAGAAAACCGACTCATACGGGGAAGATGGCAATTTCGAGGGTAGGATATCGGTACTCGAAGAAGTCGACCCCTATATCGCTCAGATTCGCGAACTCGGTCCCGATGTGATTGCGGTCACAGGCGATCATTCGACTCCGTCTCCGATGAAGAGCCACTCCTGGCACCCCGTGCCGCTTCTCATTTATTCAGAGTGTTGCCGGCCGGACACTGTCCAGCAATTCAATGAGCGGGCACTGTTGCAAGGCGGCCTGGGAACGATCCATGGGACCTCCATCCTGCCTTTGATGCTCGCCAACGGGAAACGGCTCACCAAGTTTGGGGCGTAAGAGAAACCTTTTCCTCCCCTCCCTTCCACACCCCGTTTGAATCACGAACGTCACGAAAGAGGCCGAAAGACAAGCATCGAAGATGCTTGTGACGTCTTTTCGTGGGTTTTGGCCTCTTTCGTGGTCTTCGTGGTTCAACACTCCCCACGATTTAGCACCACGAACTCCCCGCCGCGAGCAAAAAGAAAAGAGGGGCAATCTTTCGATTGCCCCTCAATATTATTCAGAGACTTTAGATCAAGAAACGATCTTTAGTAGACACTCCAGTCGAGGACGGAGATCGGCAGGTTCTGCTGGGCGCCAATATCGATTCCCGAAAGGGTGGTGTTGGACTGGTCGACGTCGAAGTCGCCAGCATCAGCACGAATTGCATCGTAAGCGGCTTGTGTACCGGCATCCAAGTAAGCAACGTTGGTTGGATTCAATCCTTGAAGAGGAACGGCTCCACCAGTGTCGGCTGGGATAGTCACGGTGGTGACACCACCAGCGTACGAAGGATCGCCAGTGACAGCGCCACTGTTGGTCAGACCACCTGTTACATCACCACCACCGTTTCCGAAGAAACCGTTGGTGGTAAGGGTGAAAGTTCCACCCGCGGCGGTATGGTTGATTCCGATCGCGGTTCCACTGCCATCACCATGGAAGAGGTTGTTGGCAATGAGAACGGTGATGCTGTTACCAGCGGCCTCGGCCGGTCCATCGGTTCCGATGGCAGCGCCTGTGTGACCGTAAAAGGTGTTGTTCACGATGCGATAGTTGGCTGTCTGCAAGACGGTGCCAGCATTCGATTGGGTCTGAATACGCATCGAGCGGGAGGTGTTGGTTCCGCTGATGATGTTGTTGGAGATAACCACATCCTGATAAACGCCTTGTGAACGCTCTTCGAGGCGAATAAAGGAATCATCGAACCCTGAGGTTTTGTGGACGCAGCGGTTAACTTTGCCGAATTCGACCGCACCTTCCATGATGCCCATTGGGCCACCGAGGTTTTCGCTGAAGCAATCCTCGAAGGTCAAGAAGGCGACGCCACGGTCTTTCTGTTCGCGACCGCGAGGGATGAACATGGTGGAATCCCAATTGCGCATGATCGAACCACTGACCGCGCAACCACCGAGTTGCAGGAAGTTTTGGATCTGACCATCACCAGGAACGGAATCGAAACCGTGGAAGTAAAGGCCATCTCCATCGTGGAGGGAGCCATCGTCTGTCGAGGCGCCATCCCAGATGCAGTTGTTCCAAGTGTAACCACAGTCGGCGCCAATGCTGGCATCGACAGCGCTGGTCACTTCAATGTTGTTGTTGATGTTGAAGTGGGCGTCGTGTCCGGCGCCAGCGGGAAGACCCATGGTGAAGAGGCAGTCATCGTAAACGGTGTTATTCGACATACCGTTTTGGCAGTACTCGATCGCGCCGTGACGAATATCCACGTTTTCATAGGTGACGTTGTTTCCACAGTGGACGATGCTCGACTCGAAGAAATCGCTAGGATCGTTCGGGAAGAGACCATAGGGCTGTTGGGTTTTGTCAACGCCTGTGATGTAGGTCAGGACCGGAGGATCGTTGGCGAGTTCGCCACGAAGGGTCAAGTTATCTGTGTGGCTGCCGAAGGCGGCCTGAACAGTGGCTGTGGACATGTTGAAGATATTTGGGTAACGAACCGAATCCGCGCCGGCATCGCCATTAGCGGTGATCTGCTGATCGTAGATACCAGGGCCGATAATAACGGTGTCATCGACGCCATTATTATAATCCAGTGATTCGAGTGCGTCTTGAATGGTCAAGAAGTTACCGGAACCATCTTTGCGAACAGTGACGGTGTCGGCGAATGTGGCGGTCGAAACTGCCAAGGAAAGTGTAATTAAGCAAAGGACTTTAATCCGATTAAGCATTGTATTCCTCCATTAAGTTTACCTTATCCAGTCGAATAAGGAGTTCTCACTATAAATTTTTTAGAACAAAAGAAAAAACCAAGAACTCAAATGTTATTGGGTTTGGGTTGATCACTCAGTAATCTCGAGGGATCAGAAATTAGCCCTCCTTTCTTGCACATATAGTCTTCAGAACCAAATAGTAGTCGAAACAGGTTCGAATTGCAACTCATTTTTTCATAATCAGACGATTCTTCCTAACTTCTGTATTTCCAGCAGGTTGTACCGGTTTAGGAAGAGTGTTGGTTCACAAGCGGGCCGTTTTTGCTAAAACGGTTACGCCAATCGATTCTAAGACTTTTATAAGTTTTGCAGAAAGATCCCCGTAAGACCACAGTTTGATGACAGCCCCAAGGAAAAAACCGTTGGATCGGAGTCTCTATTTGAATTCGATTCCATCTTGCCTATGACCCATTCGGATTAGACTTGACACAAGTCACCAAATCAGGTATTCTTTTACCAAAATTACAGCCGAAGCCAGCAAGGAGTCGAAGTCGGTTCATGCGGAGTATGCAGCGGGTCCTACGTTTCTGCAGTCAATGGCTCCCCCTAATGTTTTGGGGTGCGATGCTGTTCGGCCACCTTCCACTCATTATCCGAGCGGCCTATAGATTGGGACTCGGAGTTGAAACCCTTCAGAGTGGTAAGAGCCTTTTGACCCTGCTGGCCGCGTCCGCCTTCTTTCTTTTCAAACTGCGGGGCGGAAGGATCCTCCGAGCCAAACCAACTTTTTTCCAGATTGTCGCGTTCTGCCTGCTCGTGGTTTTCCTACATCTCTTTCTCTTTCCACCCAGCGTGCTTGAGAACCCTTACGATTTCCTGATGTTCAAATACCTGATATCGACCGCGGCGGGTTTGACCCTCGTTGTTATCGCTTCCCTGCTGCAGACACGCAGGTTCATCCGCTGCTCACTTTTTCAAGTGGATCTATTACTTTCTCGGTATCGATTACTCAGTCACGAATTCACTTTCCAGATCACACCCGCTTTCTTATTAATCCCCTCAAACGGCGTCATCCGACGCGGCCCTCCCTCCTTCCTTTCCCAGAAGTAAGGCCTAAATCCTCCGATTTCCAATTCGAATCTGTGCGTATGCCCGGCATTCGCGAGTAAACTGAATCGATTTTGGAGAGAGAGGAGGCCGAGAAGCTCTTCATCCCATGAAGACCGCTCGGATCTACATGCTAAAAGGGAAGGCAGGATTGAATATGTTTCTCTCCACCAATGAAAAATGGAATGATCCTAATGGGGGGTATCACCTCCAGATGGTCGGGGTCTGTTTGGAAAACGTCGTGGGGTCCGGACAAGGTCCAAGACTACGTTACATCGACGGAGAGGGCCTCAAAGGAGTCAAGATTCCCCATG
>JAJDBZ010000437.1 GCA_029261095.1 Candidatus Omnitrophota bacterium
TCCGGTCACTTGCCAGGAGATCTCCTGCCCGGGCATTCCTCCCGCAATCCTGAATCGATTGGTTTCGACCTTTTCGGCAACATGCAGGTTTGGAGCGGGTCCGCCAATGGGAGTGAGAGTGTATCGATAGTCCGTGTTGTAGGCTTCGAAATACGAAGGGAGTGTCACCGATGCCTTCCCATGCTCATCGAGGACCGCATTGCCGCTGTAGACATTCAGAGATTCAGGGCTGCTGACTCCGACGTGCGAAAGAGTCTTGTTCTTCGGATCGAGCGGATGGTCAGCCTTCGTGATTTCCACGCCCAGATAGAAAAAGTTTCCCGTTTCCGTCACGCCGAAAACGGAATTCTCGTTATGGTTTTGGACCAGGAAGTCCTTCAACCCGCTGCTATCGTCGTTCGCGTCCAGGACGACAGCGATGTCTCCATTGGCCCGCATGATCCATTCGCTATCGGGTTCGTCGACCGCCTCGATGACACCATCTCCCCCCAAGAGCAAATCGGCTCCATCCGGGGCCGTGTTGTCGAGGATGAGCGCGCCTCCCGGTGTGAACCCCGTCCCTTGCTTCGCTTCCTTGCCCGGGCCAATGATGATGACATTCCGATCCGGAAAACTGCCTTGGATGGTCAGGCCCCGATTTGTCCCCGAAGGACTCCAGGTTTGCCCGAAATGGGAGTGTTCGTTCGAAGCGCTGGCCGTCCCTTTCCAAAACTCGTGAACCGCGATGGCTTCGTGGGGTCCGACTATGTTGTCGCCGTTGACATCGAGTACTTGGGCCTGGACTTGAAGTGTCAGAAACAGCGACAAGCTAGATGTCAAAATGAAAAAACGAGTCATGATCTCCTCCTCTACCTTCAGCTCGGAAACTGTGGGATTGGCACTCTATTCTTCGAACCCCACGACTTCCCAGTTCACCTTCATCTCCGCCACGCCACCAGCTATCTTGAAGCAGCCATGGTTCACCTCTTCCGAAATGAACAATCCGGGCGCCGAAACACCTATTGGGGTGATCCGATACTGAAACCGATAGTAATGAGAAGAAACTTCCGGAGGCAATTCGATAACCGCTTCGCCTTCATCATTAAGGATTGTCTCGCCCATGAAAACTTTAGCGGGTAAATGGCTCGAAAGGACATGCGAGGGGGAACCGCCGATCGACTTGTTGCCCGCAGATCCGATAAACATTCCATTAATGGCGCCATCGACATCGAGACTTCCGATGAGGTCCATATCACCCTCTCCTGAAATCCTCGCCACAGGCGATCCATTCTCATCGAGAATCTCGAGGTCTCCATAAAGTAAGCAGAGCCCATCTGCGAAGAGCCGGAGCATATAGTTGGTGGGATCTTGCCCCCATGTGATATGGAAGGTCTGGTTGGTGATAAATTGGTTGTCCGCGTCGATGACAATCTCGACTTCACCGTTGGCCAGGAGCTGGAGTTCGCTGTTGACCCGTCCGATGGCCTCTATGGTTCCATCTCCTCCGAGCTGAAGGTCGGCGCCATTCACAGATGTATTATCCAGGATCAACGCCGCTCCTTGAAGAACCGGGATCTGTTTCCCATCCTTGAAAGGAACGAGGAGAAGGTCGGGGAAATTTCCACGGAGGGTCAACCCCCTACCCTCGATCTCCGGACGCCAGGATTGTCCCAGGTGGTCGTGTTCGTTGGCAGCGTTAGCGGGTCCCTTCCATTGTTCATGAACCGCGATGGCTTCATGCGGGCCGACAACGTTGTCTCCGTTGACATCGAGGACTTGTGATTGGCATTGTGTCGCGAGAAAAATGAGTAGGATTGTCCAGGTTCTCATCGGGAATCCCTCCCTATCGAAGTCTTGAATCCATGATAGCAAGGTTCGGTGGCGGACGCATTTACTAATTTTTCTCGAAACGGCCCTTCGGTCCGGTTTGATAGTCCGAGAAAACATCTTACCCCGGCAATAATTCGGCGTGATCCGCCTCTGGTTGGCAAACCACACCACAATATGTGTGGTACCGACCTGAAAGACCCATGAGTTTAGTTTTCTGTATTGGCACGCGGATTGATAAGAACGGCGGTATGAAGTTCCTCACCGCCACGGAGACAGGCTGGAGGATTATCGAGTTTCGGGTGATTGAGTGGATCAAAATGAATTCCCATTGTGGCTGCGGAGGTTTGCTGACACCATGAAAATTTTTTCACGCAAAGAAGGTAGATCGACCTTCGACCGTCTCTCTTCTCGAACTATTGGATTCCTTTTCTCCTTGATCCTGGTTCTAATGGGTTTTGGAGCCCTGAAAGAGGGTGGTCGCGAAATGTTTCATGCCGTTCAAAGTTGGAGCTGGCCGACTGCGAATGGAGTTATTTCCTTATCAACAATCTCAGAACGTGAAAACGATGAGGGTGGAACCACCTACAAGGCGGATGTCCGATATCGGTTTCAGGTTGATGGACGATCTTTCCGTGGGGATACATTGGCATTTGGCTGTTTTGGGGCGCCAAGGGCTTTTGCGGTCAAGGACAGTGGCCAATATACCAAAGGCGAGGAAGTCTCAGTTTACTACGATCCATCCAACCCAAACATTTCCGTCCTGGATCCTGGTGTCCATGCCTCGACATGGTTGATGTTTTCAATGTTTCTACTCCTTGGATTGGCTCTTGTGGGTGTTGGTGGAGTGATGGGTTACCAATGCGTTTTCCGCCCCCAAGCCATCTGGAAAGAAACTCCCATCAGTTGGGAGGCGGAACGAGATAGTGTTCTATCATCACTGGAAGAGGTTCCAAGGGAATATCGACTCATCCATTCGGATCGGAATAGTTTCAAAATCGAAAACGTCAGCGAGGACTCTCTCCTCGGGCAACTGGCTGTTGTTGCTTTCTTTTTTATTCCAACTTGCCTTTTGGTCTTAGATTATCTTGAAACACCCCAACCTTTATTTGGTGATGAAACATCCCCTGGCATTTGGATCGGAATACTGGTGATCATCCAGGCTTTCATGGTTGCATCAATCCTGGACGAGCGCCTGAACGGAGTGAAAACAAGATATCTCTTTGATGAAGGTTCACTTATTAAAGAGAAACGAGATTTTCTGTCGAAGGTCCTTAAGCAGCAATTCTCATTGAACAGGGAAGAAATCTCTCGGATGCTTCTGGGGTGGGAGGAGGTCAACGAAGGCGATCAACTCTTTTTATATATTTGGACAACTCAGAAAGACCCACAGAAATTAACTCTTAGACCAGAACCCCTTGGATGGTTAGCGAATGTGATCGCCAAGTGGGCGGGCCTCGAGGAATCGCAAGGGGAATATGACAATCGGATGAAGCGATGGACGGTATCCTGGGAGAAAAAGATCAACAATTGTTTGTCCCAAACTTGAATGTTCATGCTAGGCTAATGCTCACATCATGAGGAGTTCATGGGGAAGAGGTTTTTCGCCGACCAACTATGAAAACCAAAATGAGTCAATTACTGGCCATGATCGGCCCGGGCATCCTCGTCGCCGCGACGGGTGTCGGAGCCGGTGACCTCGCCACTGGTGCGCTGACCGGCTCAAAACTTGGCCTCGCCATTCTTTGGGCGGTCCTTGTCGGAGCTTTTTTGAAGTACGTTCTCAGCGAGGGCCTCACGCGCTGGCAACTCGCGACCGGTGACACCCTTCTCGAAGGTTGCGTTAAACATTTTGGTCGTCCCGTTCAATGGATATTTCTCGTCTATTTGGTCGTCTGGAGTTTCCTTGTCGGCATGGCTCTCATGAGCGCTTGTGGTGTGGCCTCCCACGCTATCTTTCCCTTAATCGGTCCTCAACAAGACAAGATCATCTATGGGATCATTCATAGCGCTATCGCCTACACCCTTGTCCGCTTGGGTGGATACCAGGTTTTTGAGAAGGTGATGAGCGTCTGCATTGGAATCATGTTCCTCGTCGTCGTTTCCACGACGATTGCTCTTTTTCCACCATTGAAAGAAATCGCACTTGGTCTGTTTATTCCCTCTATCCCGCAAATGGATGGAGAAGGACTCGATTGGACGATCGCCCTGCTAGGGGGAATCGGCGGATCCTTAACTGTTGTCTGTTATGGCTATTGGATTCGAGAGGAAAATCGTCATGGGACCGAAGATCTAAAAACTTGCCGAATCGATCTTGCAGCAGGTTATACCATGACCGCCATATTCGGGATCTGCATGGTCATCATTGGTCACAGCCTGGGCGCCATCGAAGGCGGAGGAGCGACACTTGTTATCAAGATTGCTGATTTTCTCAAAGGGGAATTTGGCGGCATGGGTTCCGTGGTCAAATGGGCATTCCTGATGGGCGCCTGGGGGGCGATCTTCAGCAGTCTGCTCGGGGTCTGGCAATGCATCCCCTACCTCTTCGCCGATTTCTGCCTGCTTGCCAATGAACAAAAGAGTGGCGGCGACCGTCAGAAGGTCGACACCAAGAGTTTTCCTTATCAGGCATTCCTTTTAGGGATCGCAACGCTTCCAATAATAGGGATGGTCTCAGTCAACTTCACACAGGCTCAGAAAATCTACGCCATAGTGGGCGCGTTCTTTATACCGATGCTCGCCCTGGCGCTGTTCATACTCAATGGGAGCGCGAAACGGATCAGCAGCGAATACAAGAACTCGATCCTAACTTCCGCGATTCTGGCGATCACATTTCTATTCTTTATTTGGGCAGGTTGGTTGGGGATTCAATCGAAATTGTGAAAAGACTTTTGTTACTTAATTGCTCAGAGTCCCATCGTTCGCTGCTAGACTCAGGCTCCCCTGGGCGCACCAAAAGTATTGCGGTAAGGAAGGCCACTCACGATGAGTCTTTTTCGGCAACACTGTTTAGCGCTATTGAACCTGTTCTTCGGAGTCCATTGGGTTGCTTGCAGATCCCTCAAGGACCTCAAAGCAAAGGGTGAATCTACCAGAGAGGGTCCTCCTCATTATTCCCCACCAGGCCGACTGGTCTCAAATTGCCGAATCTGGAGTTCGTTTCATAGAAGGCCGGTCTCTACCCGAGTCCTTCAGATTTGCTTTGTCATCTCTATTTGTTATCAGTTGGCGGGATGCGGTCAACAAGAAAATTCAGACATTCAAAAGAATATCGAAGCCCTCTCGGATGAAGATCTGCAGGTTCGATTTGAAGCAGAGATGGCGCTGAGCCAAATCGGCGAACGAGCATTAGAACCCCTAATAGGATTATTGCAGGAAGAAGAGATTCGTACTCGCAAATCCGCCGCCTCGGCAATCGTGCAGGTTGTTAAAACGATCAATGACCCCGAGGTCACTCTACAGGTTGTGAGCCCACTAATCATGGCCTCGTCGGACATTACTTCTGCATTTCCACGAGACCGGGACACTCAGGAGATGTATGGATATATCGGCATGGTTTTGAATTCGATCGGGGAACCCGCACTGATTCCGGTTACCGAAGCATTTGCATCTGATGATGTCCGTATACGTCGGGCAGCGGCCCGTACTATCCCGCAGATGTGGAATTACGACCAAGAGATCTTTTTCCTCGCGATTGAAGACGATGATGCCGTTGTGAAAACAATTGCTGCTATCGAGACACAGTCCGCTCTCTCCAAAGCGGATGTTCCGACTCGGGGAAGGGCAGTGAAGCCCCTGGTACAGGCACTCAAAAGTAGTGATCCAAACCTTCGAGGAGCTGCCGGAGGAACACTCGGAAGACTGGGTGAACCCGCTCTCGATCCTCTTCTCGAGGTCCTCTTTAGTGAGGATCAGACCACGCGTTTATTCGCCGGGGGCGCCATTGGGGGAATTGTCGGCACTGGTGAAGACATTGATCTCCTTCACCGAGCGATGGATCCAGTTCTCGAAGTTTACGAAGACAAAGAATCAACTCCGGAATCACGAAATCAAGCAGCTATTGCACTTCGCTCGATCCTCCAAAACGTCTCCGATCCATCGATCTGCGAAAGAGTTTCCTTGCCCCTCATTGACGCTTTAGAGAACGAAAGCGAGGAACTCGGATTGTTTGCGGCCGGCTGCCTGGGATCGATTCTTTCGAATGTTTCAGACCCGGAGATTGGGAGAAGAGCAATAAAACCACTTATCGAGAGGCTTGCTGATCCTAACGAAGTCTTAAATGTACGCGCGGAAAGTGCGAACGCCTTAGGAAAGATTATTTCTGCAAACAGATCTCTTGAGTTTGTCGAAGCGGCCATGCCACCTCTGATTGAAGCACTTCAGGCGGAACCACAGATTCTGAGATTTCACGCCTCACACGCGATTGGAGACATCGCCTCGACGGTAGATGGTCCTGAATTACACCGGAGAGTTGTCCCAGCACTGATTGACTCTTTGCAGGATAATGACCGTATCGTGCTGGAACACGTGCTTGAGTCATTGGGAAAGGTTCTGGCAATCAGTGAAGACCGAACTCTTGCGCTCAGTACCGTAGATCCTCTGATCCAAGTCTTGGAAAACAATGACCAAAGAGTCCGTGAACGCGCGGCATGGGTCCTCAGCGAGATCGACACAACATCGGCCAGAGAAGCCCTTCGAATTTCTGGTGTAAAGAGATCGCCACCCCCTGTGAGGAATTACTGATGACATCTACTAAAGAAACATAACGTGGATGTTCATCTCTAATCCTCCCGAGAAAACTATGACAAGGAGAACAGAGAAAATGAGTCACCGATTGATTCTCAAAACACTCGCTATCTGCTTTCTCTTCACGACTTCCTTCACCACGGTGGGGTGGTCACTGGATTACTCCGACTTCCCGCCCGACCTACAAGAGATTCTCGATGAACGTTTATCTCAGATGACCGATGATCGACCCGTCTGTGTAACAGGCAGAGTCGAATTCAGTGATGGAACTCCCATCACAGGTCCACAGGATGTCCAAGTCAATCTTCGAGAAGGAATCGATGACCCTCTTCGTGTTTACGAGGGAGGCTGGTTTATCATGAACAGCCTTTTGAGTAATAAATACGTGGGGCCAAGAAACTTCATCTTCAGAGCCTTTGGATACGATCCGCTTGACCAAACCATTGAAGCGCTTGATGGCGAGATCACATTCACACCGGTGATCACCCTTGAGAAAACTCCACCCGACCGGCACATCACCGTGTCGGGAACCGTTCACGACGAGAACGACGAGCTAGTTGAGGGGGCCCGTGTTTCAGTCAGATTTCCCATGTCGAGTTTCGGAATCAGAGCATCATGTCGGAAGTTGACAGAAACGGATACCAAGGGCGGGTTCTCGATAAGTGGACTCTCCAACGCTGAGATGAGTGTGGTGGCAAGCAAGGAGGGATACATCTACCACAGCGAAAGAATCCCTCCTTCAAACGAACTCATTCGCCAAGTCGACCTGAAACTCCTTCCCCTCATGAAAGCCATTGTCATTGAATATGTCTATCAAAGGGATGGGAGTCGCGACTTTGTCAATGGCGATATCCAATCGGGTACGTTGGAGTGGGACCCGAAAATGGGGGCCATCAGATTTTCGGAGGGGCGGACACGGGAGGGACGGGAACCGATCTATAACGGCGATCTCTCCTTGGTGCAGAGACGAGACGTTCTCGAGTTTATCACGCGCTATTCTACTCCAGGGTTTATGGATTTCGGGGCGTACGATTTCGATTCGATTACCGAAGCGCCGGAACTTGGCTATGAGCGAATCCCAAAGCCATGCATTCAAGGCCATGTCTATATCGTGAGGACACGCAAGGACGGGCACTACGCCAAGTTCGTCGTCAGGAGTGGAGGGATGGAATCATATCCAACAAGAATTCCCCCACCAAAACCAACGATTGCGGCCGCGGTTTCTCAATCTGGGAAACCGGGGGATGAAGTCGATCCGGTTTTTACAACAAAGTCTGGACCACTGGATTACTCCGACTTTCCGCCCGACCTACAAGAGATTCTCGATGAGCGCATTACGGAACTGACGGTAGATTATCCTGTCTGTGTGGCTGGCCGGATTCAATTCATTGATGGAACTCCTATCACGGGCCCGCAGGATGTACAGGTTAATCTCCGTGAAAGAATTGACAAACCTCTTAGTGTTTATGAGGGCGGCTGGTTCATCAATCGTCATGCCATGAGAAAGGAATATGTGGGACCAAGGAATTTTGTTTTCAGGGCTTTTGGTTATGACCCGCTCGACCAAACCATTGAAGCGCTCGATGGAGAGATCACCTTTACCCCAGTGATTACCCTCAATAAAACACCGCCTGACAAACTCATTACCATATCGGGGATCGTTTACGACGCGAGCGATGAGAGAGTTGAAGGGGCCCATGTAAGGGTGGGGTTCCCCATGGCAAACTTTGGAGTTTCAGGTTCGTGTAGTAAAAGGCAAGTAACCGATTCGGATGGTGGATTTTCTTTTACCGACCTTTCGAATACTGAAATGAGTTTGACCGCGAGCAAGGACGGTTTCACCTATCACAGTGTTCGCATCTCTCCTTCAACCGAACTGAATCGTGAGATTGACCTGAAACTTTTTCCCCTCAAAGAAAGTATTGTCATCGAATATGTCTACCAAAGCGATGGAAGCCGGGATTTCGTTCACGGGGATATCGTGTCAGGAACATTGGAGTGGGAACCGAAGATGGGTGCGGTAAGATTCGCGGAAGGACGAACTCGAGAAGGTGTGGAGCCGATCTATAATGGAGATTTGGCATTGGTCGAAGATCAAAAAGGGTTGATGTTTCGAAACTTTTATTCCACTCTCGGGTTCCTGCAGATGGGTTCTTACCATTTTGAATCTGTCATCGAAGCCCCCGAACGCGGCTATGACACCAGACCCATGCCGTGTATTAACGGCAGTGTCTATGTTGTCAGGACGCAAAAGGATGACCACTACGCCAAGTTTATCGTGCGAAGCGGTGGAATGGGACCGTCCCCGGTTATCCCAATACCTCAACCGACCTCCCCTCAAGTCGTTTCTCAAACCGGGACCCGAGAGCGGAACGTAGTTCCGGCTCCCACCATGACGATGGACGAGCGTCTTGCAGCTGGAGGTCGAAAGAGAATTTCATTAGCCGCCTTCATTCTAACTGCACTCATGGTTTTCATTTTCTTCGTCGTCTTCTTTGGAGGTCTATTGTTCTTCGTTATGTATCCTTATTTGAAAGGGAATTTTTCAGGTATCCGCATTTCTTTGCTTGAGGTAGTCGGAATACGACTTCGTGGACTCTCTCCGAATCTCGTCATCGAAGCGATGCGAATTTTGAAGAAGAACGGAACTCCGTACAAGATGATTCAGATGGTAGAATGTTATATGGCCTATAAGACCAAGATTTACGATGGCAATACCTTGGCGCGGTACGTGCCCGGTTATTATAAGAGAGAGGAGGAACAGTCGGAGAACCTTTAAATCGATTTTACGGCCCCACTTTGTAAATCAAACCAATACTCTTGGTTCCATTCGTGGGGTTGTATCGTGCGATCTCGGTGTATGGAGTACCGGGGACCGCGCCGGTGTCGTCGTAGTTGAGGGATGGACCGAGACTATATGTCCAGAATTCCCACCGTCGCCGCAGTTTGACTTCTTGCCCAAGCCCCCAACCATTCAAGTCCGCATTGAGTCGGTCATGAAAACCATAAGCATCCTTCCAGGCATCCAGGAATTGATAAGTTCCACCCCCATTGGCATAGGGGCTGAATGGATCGGACACACTGGTTGTCAGGTAGGCGATGGGTGTGGTGATCTGAACCATCCAACGAGCGGTATACCCCTGGTAGGTGGGAAAGACCCGCCAATCCTGTTGGTAAGAATAGATGGCGGTATGCAGGGTTCGCATCTCACCTTCGACACGCGCAATCTTGGCGCGTATCTGTGCTTCAAGGAAATTGGGGAGTGCGATCGCAATGAGAATCAGAATAATGGCGATAACGATGAGGAGTTCGATGAGGGTGAATCCATCTGATCTGCCACAATATGGAGATCGGTTTCTTCGGGAAACCCGCTGTTGGGACATATGAGGAACACCTTTAACGTCAGAAGGATTTCAGTATAAACTTGCGCAAAGACAGACGCAAGCGAGATTTTTAAGGCGGATTACTCTGAATTCGGTTCCTATCTCGACACCACCCTCCCTTCCCAACTCCTTCTATGCTAAACCCATTCATCCTATGACCATTAAAGCCATCACCTTCGATTTCTGGAAAACCCTCTATCAGGACAACCATGGGGAGACCCGACACAAGATTCGGATGGATGCGTTCGCCAAAGAAACGGAACGCCCCTACGAAGAAGTCAGCGCTGCCTCCAAACTGGTTTTTCAGGAGTTTGAAAGGGTACATCAGGAAGAACAGATTACATTAGGCCCTCACGACAAGGTCCGGTTGATGATGACCCACCTGAGTACCCAAGTGTCGGA
>JAJDBZ010000438.1 GCA_029261095.1 Candidatus Omnitrophota bacterium
CCAGCGGCGATCATGAACGCGGTGATCAATCCGATGGCCGCGAACGCGGCTGATCCGATGGCAAAACCCTTTCCGATCGCGGCCGTGGTATTTCCGACAGAATCGAGGTGATCGGTAATCTCACGAACCTTTGGATCGAGCTGCGCCATCTCGGCGATACCACCCGCATTATCGGCAATGGGGCCATAAGAGTCGACCGCCACCACCATCCCGGTGGTGGCAAGCATTCCCAAGGCGGCCATCGCGATACCGTAGGATCCAGCGCAAGCGAAAGCAGCGACAACCGACATGGCCAAGATCAATACCGGAAAGGCGGTACTGGCCATTCCGACAGCTAGGCCGCCAGTGACCGCGATCGCCGGCCCGCTTTGACAGTTTTCACTCAATCGTTGGGTAGGTGCGAATTTAGAGGAAGTGTAATACTCGCTGCAGAATCCGATTCCCATTCCGGATACGATTCCGATGACCGCGGCGGCAGCGGGTCGCCACCAATCCATGACTGAATCGCCGACATAGTGGAAAGATTCGATTCCCTCTTTCAATAAGAACGCGAGGATGAAGGTGCCGACAATGGAAAGTAGGCCACTTGCATAGGTTCCATTCATCAAAGCCTTCTGAGGATCGCTTCCCGCCCCTTTTTTAACCACAAAAACCCCGATGATGGAGGCGATGATTCCAAGTCCGGCGACTAGCATGGGAAAGACCGAAAGGGTTGTGTCGACGGAATCGGCAACCATGGTGAGTGTGACAGCGATGGCCATGCAGGCAATCATTGATTCGACAAAACTTTCGAGAAGATCGGCCCCAAGACCGGCAACATCCCCGACGTTATCGCCGACATTATCCGCGATGACTGCCGGGTTGCGGGGATCGTCCTCGGGAATTCCTGCTTCGACTTTCCCGACCAGGTCGGCGCCCATGTCAGCGCCCTTGGTGAAAATCCCACCTCCAACGCGGGCGAACAAAGCCACAAGACTTGCGCCCATCGCATAACCGTTGATGATGGTGGGTTCACCCTCAAAAATGACATAGACAATGACGAGTCCAAGTAGCGCGATACCAACCACGGACAATCCCATGACGGCACCCCCGGAGACCGCGACATTGAGAGCATGGTTTAAGCCTTTATCACGTGCCGCCTCGGTGGTTCGGCAATTCGCCAAAGTGGCAATGCTCATTCCACTGTATCCCGCAACCATGGAAGCGAGGGCTCCGGCGATAAAGGCGATGCCGGTATTGATACCAAGACCGATGCCTGGTTTGACGACGCCGATCGCGCTAATAAGCAAGAACAGAATGACCAGAAAAGCCCCCACATAGGTGTACTCTCTCTTCAAGAATGCGCTCGCGCCTTGTTGAACCAAACCGGATAGTTCCTGCATCCGCTCGTTTCCGGCGGGAGCCTTCTTGACCCAGGCCCGTAGCCAGAAAACCATCACCAGAGCGGCTATTGAAGATATGATTGGTATCGCCAACAAAGACATCAAAGACCTCCTAATACACGTATCTTTTATATCCGATTAAACGTCCGGACTTTTTTCGCTGAATTAAACATCGTCCAGATCGGGGGACTTTGGAGGGCGGTTGATCTGATTCATCCCAAACTCAAAACCTCGAGCGAGGAGAGTCTCGATTCCATCTACAGTATGGTCGAGTACTCTCTTAGCCGTCGGTATGTCATCGTCCTCAAAAGGAGACAACACATAATCGGCTCCAGTCCAACCTTCAGGCCTAGGCCCTACCCCCAACCGGATCCGAGCAAAATCCTCTGTGTCTAACTCCTCCATAACGGAAAGCACACCATTGTGACTTCCCGGTCCACAGCTCTTGCGTAGTTTGACCGAGCCGAAAGGAAGATCGAGTTCATCGTGGGCCACGATCAGGTTCTCGGGACCCGCATTGAAATGCGCCATCAATTGTTTGACCGCGATTCCAGATCGGTTCATATAGGTCAGCGGTTTGAGAAGAACTACCCGCTCACGTCTACGCCGAACCTCTTGGAACACGCCAAATGGCGAAGTCCCCTCAAGGGTTAGATCCCATTTTCGGCACAACCACTCGATGAGGAGGAACCCATAGTTATGACGGGTCTCTTCGTACTGACTTCCAGGGTTGCCGAGTCCGGCTATGATCCACACTTTAGTGACGGACTTCCGTATTCCAAACGATTACGATTCCTCGGTCGTTTCTTCGGTTTCCTCACCTTCGGGTGTCTCCTCGGTCGTCTCCTCGGCCTCTTCCTCTTCGGTAATCAGTTTCGGCATCAGGATCGAGGCGATAACACGCTCTGGCTCCGTCAGGATCGTGTAGGCTTTACCCTCACTGGAAATATCGCTGACATGGACGGAATCGCCGATATCGAGGTGAGAGGTATCCAAAGAAATCTCTTCGGGGATATCGTTCGGTAATGCTTCGACTTCAAGTTCACGTAAAACGAACTGTTCGACTCCACCATTCCGAACCCCGACCGGAGATCCTTCCAAGGAGAGGGGAACGGTGGTTTGGATCGGTTTATTTTCGTCGACTCGGATGAAGTCGGCATGGATTAAGTTGTTACGGACTGGATCCAACTCCAACTGATGAAGAAGAGCCAGAGTCGTTTCTCCTTTATCTCCCTCAACCTGAAGATTGAGAAGTAAGTGTTGTCCGTGGTGCCCCTGAAGAAGCATTGCGAGGTCCCGCCGTACCACGGTGAGAGGAAGAGGATCCGCCGCCAATCCATAGAGGATTCCCGGGATTTGACCATCCGCGCGGAGCTTCCTGGCTACGCCTTTCCCGGTTCCGCTTCTTGATTGTGCGCTGAGTTCAACGATTTGCATCTTTCTTAATTCCTCCTAGTTGGATCGCAACTACTTCTTATCTCTACGGACTACTCGTCGAGTCCTTATTGTTTTCCTACTAAATAGATCGGACATCATCAGCGGATATTTCGGCCGAGGATGTCCGAATTCTTTTTATATGTCCTCAAATTTCAAGAAGAGCGAACTCACAGTTGTTTCGTTGTGGATTCGATCAATCGCTTCCGCCAGAAGGTGGCCGACTCCGACAACCTCAATTTTATCTATTTTCTTCTCTTCCTTCAGGGGGATTGTATCGGTCACGAACAGTTTTTTGAATGGGGAAGCCTGAATTCGGTCGACCGCCTCCCCAGAAAGGACTGGATGGGTCGCAGTCCCATAAACATCTAAGGCTCCCTTTTCTTGGAGGGCTTTCGCGGCCTGGCAGATGGTGCCAGCGGTATCGATCATGTCATCGACTAAGAGGACGCTTCGGCCATCGACATCACCGATGATATTCATGACTTCGGAGACATTCTCTTTGGGTCGGCGTTTATCGATGATAGCCAAGGGGGCCTCGAGGAAGCGAGCAACCGCTCTCGCTCGCTTGACGCTCCCAAGATCGGGAGAAACGACAGTCAGGTTTTCAATCCCCAGTTTGCGGATCTCCTCGACGAGGACCGATGTTGCGTACAGATTATCGAGAGGAATGTCGAAGAACCCCTGGATTTGTCCGGCGTGGAGATCCATGGTCAGCACCCTGTCGGCCCCGGCATTGGCCAGCAGAGTCGCCACCAACTTTGCGGTGATCGCGACTCTCGGACGATGTTTCCTATCTTGTCGACCGTAGCCATAGTAAGGGAGAACAGCCGTAATGCGGCTGGCGGAAGCCCTTCGAGCGGCATCGACCATGATGAGCAATTCCATCAACATGTCATTGACCGGTTCGCAAGTGGATTGGATCAGGAAGCAATCGGTCCCCCGAACGTTTTCCTCATAAGCTACATAGATTTCACCGTCTTTGAATCGCTTGATGGTAATCTCACCGAGCGGAATCCCAAGGGCTTCACCTATGGATTCCGCGAGGACAGGACTGGAGGTTCCGCTAAAAATCTTAAGTGAGCCGTTTTTCATGACCCGGAAACTCCATGAACGAGGTTGGCAAAAGGACCGACGGTAGTCCCAGGTTTGACTTCAACATCTTTTACAAAAGAGGCGTTCACATCGGAACGATCTCCGATGATGGAATCGATGATCTGTGTATTGGGCCCAATCCGACATCCCTCTCCGATTCGTGAACGACCCGAAATAGTGGTGCCAGGACAGATCACCGTGTCTTTTCCAATCTCGACTTCATCATCAACATAACAAGATCCTGGATCGAGAATCGTAATCCCCTCGATCATATGTCGCTCTAGAATCCTCGACCTGAGAATTTTTTCGGCCTGAGCAAGCTGGACGCGAGTGTTCACTCCGATCACTTCCTCTGAATCCTCAGTAATTACTGCTTCGACACGATTCCCTTCATCGACAAGGATTCGGATACAATCGGTCAGATAATATTCGTTTTGCACATTCTCTTGGGTAATCTTCCCGAGAGCATCGAAGAGGTGCTTTGAATCGAAGCAATAGGTTCCGGTATTGATTTCGCGGATCGCGCGCTCATACCGGTTGGCATCTTTCTCTTCAACAATTCCTTGGACACGGTTGTCGTCATACCGAAGGATTCGACCGTAGCCTTTGGCATCTTTCAATTCCGCGGTGAGAATGGTTGCTGATGCGTCTTGGTGGCGGTGCCACTCGACCAGTTTATTCAATGTCTCGACCTTAAAGAGGGGAGTGTCTCCGCAAAGAACTAATATATCCCCGTCATAATCCTTGAAATGCTCACTGGTCATCATCATTGCATGACCGGTTCCAAGACGTTCGAGTTGGTCGGCAAATTCTATGTTCGAATGGTCGGAGAAAGCGGTTCGTATTTGATCGCCTTCATAACCAACCACCGCCACATGCCGCTTGGCATCTGCTGCTGAAGCCACTTTGAGCACATGGTAAAGCATCGGATGTCCACAGACTTCATGAAGGGCTTTGGGGCGATTCGATTTCAGACGGGTTCCATCGCCCGCCGCAAGGATTACGGATGCTAGTTGTCTCACTGGTTTGATACTCTTGGAATCCTAATTCTTTTTTAATAATTGAAAATTGGTAGACACAAAAAACGGGTGCGTGAAGATTCATTCACTCACCCTTTTTCCTTGGAAATCCGCTATAAATGGTCTGCCAATTTCCGGTGCCTGGAAAGGTGGGATCATTCCACACTTACAAACTCTTTGTCAAGTTTACTTGGCTGATGGTTTTCACCCGGTCTCCGGCCCAGTCAAATGAATGGCTGCGATGACGGTCTAGCAGGTAGAGTGCAGGTATCGACCGTCAAAGCGCAGCCATTTCTAATCACACATCATTGAACACTATCTCGGACAACCATGGCTGAAAGCAATTTGAAGGCCATTGAGAATCTAGGGGGTGACCCCGAAGTTAAACCTATACATTACAGGCACTTAAAGAGAGATTGAGATGGAGAGCCGGTCTGAGACCCTCATGCGCAGGTCGATGGACCAAAACCAGGAGTGACCAATGAATAGTCTAGCCTGAACAACTGAAAGGAATCCCGAAGCTAGGCAGAGATGAACCGAATCTCATGCCTACTCACCGGGGAGTGGTCCGAATTCACCGAACCACTGATGGAGGAGTGAACGGTCATCCCTTTCCAGAAAAGCCAAGAAATTGGCGAATTCGGGAATCAGGGTCAAAGCTGATATCAAAGAAGGAGACTCCAATTCGATCTCGATTGAATCAGGGTGGTTTGAAAAAATCAGCAATTGAACAGGTGAAAACAGAGGGCGAATGAGGGGCCAAAGGGCGATAAAGGGCGATTTGGGATCAGTTCTCTGAATTCGTTCCCATTCCAAGTCGATCGGCCGAATTAACAATCGGGGCGAAAGGAGTGCCACATAGGAGGGTCTTGGAACATCGTTTCGGTTCTCGATCATGGACCGGAGCTTGTCACCGATGCTAGGCGGTGGGGTGAGATCGGATGTATTTCGAAACACGACTTCGCCTTCTCTTTCGAAGAACGCCAACCCCAGGTCCCCGATTTCCATACGGTCTCCCAGAGGATTCAGACTCTTAGCGTTCACTTCAACATCACTTTCCGAGAGCGCTTCCCTAGGGATAGGATCGGGACTCTTCTTATACGCTCCAGCTATCCTCGATGCGACTCCTTGAGTTTGGGTTCCGTCTGGAATCGCAACTCCCACCGCAAAGCCGCCTGATCCGACTCCAGGAGAAAGAGCGGGTAAGGAGGGAAACTCCGCAGAGAAGTAAACATTTTCCGAAGGAAGCCCGCCTCCCATCAGAATGAAATCGGCGTCTTGAGGAACTTGGTCAATCAAATCGTAATCGAATTCCATTTCTCTACCCTGAGATTTGAGACCAAGCTCACCCTCGAAGACTAATCGCAGAAGGTATCCCGTTTCCGAGGGTCCGAGTTCACATTGCACCGTTCTCACTCCAAAGTTCCAGAGAAGACGATTCATGCTGGAGAGCGGAGTTTTGGAATGAATCTCACTCGATCGGGTTCTCCAGGTGATCACAGTAGATGGGGAGACCGGAGGCACCGGGAGAAGATCTCTCGCGTGGACGGCCAAATAGGATTGGAGCGCGGCGAGGTTGCTTGAGACAAGGAGGGTTTTGTCCGGACTTGCGAAATGGAGATCCTTGGAGGAGGTCTCGATGGTAAATACCCTGACCCCCCCGATGAGTCTATTGATTGGGCTGTAAGTCCTCCCGGACGCAAGATCGTTTTGTAGCTTTTCTCTGATTCGGTCGGCATCTGTGGAGGTGTCGAAATCAAATCCCATCATCCATACAGGACGAGAATCGCCACCTACTTCCACGTCAGGCCAAACCGAAAGAGCGAATGCTGATGCGCGTTGAAGGATCAGGGGTGAAAGGAACGACTCAGCGCGTGGGTCCAGATAAGGTCTCGCAGCGTCCCGGATGGTCGATTGGGGTGTTTCACTATTTCTGAGAAAGGGTGGAAGTTGGTCGCGCCAGGCATCAATTGGGAGATAGAGGGTGAAGATGGCCGATTCATCGGGGAGGGTCCGGAGATCAACCAGAGATGGAAATGTCTGTGATGTATTTCTGGCTGGGACAGCCGAGGTAGCAGAAGACCACACTCCGACCATGACTAGAATGGATAGGACGAATCGCAACCGACACATGAGAGTACACTAGAGAGGGCCGCGGGTTTACGGCATCCCCCCTTTGTGGAGTCACCTCCCTGGCCAGCTCAATCCGCTGTCCGAATCCTCGACATACTCCACCGGCCACTCACCGTTCTTGAGATCGATCTGTCTTAGTGACGTATCTTTGGATTTCTGGAGAATCATTTCAGTCGCCATCCGGGTATCTTCTTCATCGTTCAAGATATAAGGAGTGATAAACGTGATCAGTTCTACAGTCTCCTTGTTCTTCCCTTTGTTGGTGAAGATCTTCTCTCCCACCACTGGAAGTCTATGAAGAAGAGGAACTTCATCGACAGACTCATTCTCTCGATCGAATATCACACCTCCCAAAACGATGGTATTTCGGTTTTGGACAAGGGGACTCGTTTCTATCTCTCGATCCGTAAAGGTCGCGGCCACTCCCGAAAGCAATGGGACGGTCGGGTCGATGGCTCCATCGGTCAGTTTGATGTTCAATGTCACCATGGTTTCCGAGTTAATCTTGGGGGTCACCTCCAGGGATAGGCCAATGTCCTGATACTCGACAGACGAATTGACTTGGCCACCCACCGCGGAGATGTCGGAAACAAAAGGAGTGCGCTGACCGACCTTAATGAATGCCCTCTCGTTATCCGCCGCGATAATCATCGGGCTCTGCTTAACTGCGACTTCCTGACGGGACTGAAGAAAATTAATCACTGTATTGAATTGCGTCTGATTGAGGGTGAAAAATTGGGCGGCATCGGTAAACCCACCTGTTGTGATCAAATCAAGAGGGTTCGATAGTGGACTGTAGGTGTCGCCACGGTCATTGTCGTAATTGAAAACTTCGGTGTTGTTGATGCTGATCCGGCCAACTTCTCCGGTATTTGGATCGACTCCCCACTGGAAACCGAGATCGCGCGAATTCCTACGGGTGATCTCGGCGATGAGGACCTTGAGCATCACCTGCTGTGTCGGGACATCCAGAGTCTCGACGATCTGTTGGACAGAGGGGAAATAAACCTCCGGTGTGACCACAAGAAGCGAACTGGTCCGGGTATCCGCTTGAATTCGGACCTTTCCGATCAGATTGCTGAACGCATCCCCCCCAGCTCCGCCGGATCCGCCACCAAAGAAGTCGTCGAAGAAAAAGAGATTTCGGTTGTTGTTGTTCTGTTCCTCAGGCTTAAAGAGTTCCTCGAGGGTGTTCTTTAGGGATGTCACATCGGCATTGAGGACCTTGATGACCTGGGTCTTACCGGCTCGTTCGTTGGGGACATCCAATTCGGCGATCAGTTCTTCCACTGTTTCGAACGCGCTAGGAGAAGATGCCAAAACGATCAAGCTATTAGTCTGAGGAACGGCCATCACGCGAACGCGACCCGATAACCCGCTGACAGTGACATCGCGGGATTCCGTATAATAACGATTGCGAACGAAATCGGTGTCCGAAAAGAGATCATTCAAGGTTTCGGCGATCGCTTCCGCTTCTGCATTGGCCAGAGGATAAACTTTGGGTTCGCCGCTAAAAGGAGATTCCATATCGAGGAGTTCGATCAGCTCTGCAACCTGATCGATATCCTGAGGTTCGGCGGTCACAATTAGAGCGTTTAGTCTGAGATCGGCGGTAATGCCAATTTCGCCTTCGGTCAATCCTTCACTGCGGCGGCCACCAGAGGAACCGTAGTATCCATAGTAATTGTTGCTTCGGCGCGAACCCCCAGATGAACGTCCTCCTTCTTGGAAAAGGTCTCGGAGTTTTTCGGCAAGCGCGGAAGCATCGGAGTTTTCGAGAACGAATATCTCCACCATGCGCTGGTTTCCTTCGCTAGTGTCGAGGTCGTTAGCAACCTTTTCGATCATTTCCGCGTCTTGAGGATCGGCGATGACCATCAATGCGTTCGCCCATTCGTTCGCTACGATTCTTGGTGGAGTGCGATTCGACCGTTGGACGGTGAACAGTTGTTGGAGTTCGGTGGCCACCTCAGTGGCACGGGCCCGTTCCAAAAAGAGGATGAGGGGAACCCTTTCGTATAGGGCTTCGGCATCCAGGTCCTTAACGATCTTCGCAAGCTGGCTGACATCCTCGCTAGCGCCGACAATCACGACAGCGTTGGCTTCGATTTCTGGATAAATCTGAGTGGGTGGCTTACTTCCTTTTGCCTGAAATCCCGAGACTTGGGAGATAATATTCTGGAGTGGAGTGGTGACAGAGGTCGCATTGGTGTTTTCAAGGGTCACCACCTTCTGAACCACTGTATCCATTTGAGATTGTTCATCGAGGCTTTCGACGATTTTCCGCATTTTCAGGATGTTGGCATCGGTGTCAGTGTAAACCACGGAGTTCGAATCGGCGTGTACCGATAACAACCCAGCAGGCCCCGCCATCTGACTCAGAGTTTGATAAAGGTTCAGCGCATCGGCATGTTCGAGTGGAATCACCTCAGTTCGGCGGAGACCTTCGAGATCCGAATCGATCCCATCGATGATCCGTTCGATGATGGTTCGATCAGCCGGTGTGGCAACAACCACCAGCGCATTGCTTTCGAGATTCGTTCCGACTCGAGGAGCATTCGGTCCAGTGCTTAACTGCCCCATCAGTAAATTAATTTCACGGGCCGCGTCGATGGCCGAGGCGCGTTCCAGGTAATAGATCTCAATTTCTCTCTCGCGAAGAGATTCGGCATCGAGTTCGTCGATCAGGTCATTCATCAAAGCAACTTCATCGGTAGGTCCGACAATGGTGACCGAATTGCTTATCGGGTCGGGGAATATTTGTGTGACAGGGCGAGGACGTCCATTCCGCTCGGCTAGTTGCGCCGAGTATTGGTTGAGAACAGTCGCCACAGCAGACGTATCCGTGTTTTTGAGCGCCCGCACCTTCGGAACGAGTTCTCCTTCCGCGCTAATCTCGTCGAGTTGTGCAATCAATGCATCCAGTTCATCGAGATTGGTGGGTGTATCGGTATAGATGATGACTCTCGACTGGGCATCCGCGGACAATTTCAAGGGTTGCCCAACAAGGGGGGAAAGAACAGGAAGGAGGTCTTGTGGGTTGGCGTTCTTCAATGGATAAACTCGGGTTTTGAGACCCAACACATTACCTTCCGCATCCAGATCCGAAATCAACTCCTCGATCCTCTTCATCTCCCCCTCTGGCGCGAGGACAACGATCGAATTGGTATCGGGATAAGGCTGGATCCTGGGTGCATCGATTGCGCGACGATTTCCTCTTGAAACAAGGATCTGTTGAAGGAGAGTGGCCACCTCTTCGGCTTGGGCTTGGCGGAGGAAGAAGATGCGTGGTGCTCGATCGAAAAGAGCCTCCGCGTCGAGACGATCGATCAGCCCCTTCAGGAGGGTGACTTCTTCAGTCGGCCCATAGATGACAACCGAATTCGCATTGGGATCTCCCATCACCTGGCTAAGAGGTTGGCGGAGATTCTTGATGCGAGCCTGGTGTTGGAGGAACTGATCGAGCTGAGTTTGAATTGTCGAGAAGGTGGTGTTCTCAAGAGGGCGAACTTCGTAAACCAACTGGCGATCGTCGCCATCGAGGGTGGCGACGAGCTCTCGGATTCTTAAAATTCCTTCCTGAGTATCGGTTACGACAAGAGAATTCGAGGTGATATCCGCGAAGATCAGGCTCCGAGCGCTGACTAGGGGGGGACGCAGGTTTTGGGCAATCTCTTGGGCAGAGGAGTTGCGGACCGAGATGACCACAGTTTCTAAACCTCCCACTCCCGCGACATCCATTTTCTCCAGGATCTCTCGGATCGTGCGGATTTCGCTGTCTTCGGCGACGACCACCAATGTGTTTGAGTTTTGTTCGGCGATGATCGCGGGGCGTTGTGCACCCGAAGGTCTTGCTCTTCGGAGTAAAATATCCAACTCGCGTGAGATTCTCTCGGCTTCGATATGTTTGAGTTCGAAGACAACGGGTTCACGATTGAGGATTCCCTCAACGTCGAGTCTATCGATCAGGTCTGTAATGACTTGGATCTCGTTAGTCGGCCCGAATATAAGGACCGAGTTGCTGGTGGTTTCTGGGAAAATTCCGGCGGAAGGCGAACGCATCCCGTTGCGGCTTGCACGCAGTTGCAGGTAATTGTTGATGGGGGTGATCAGTGTCGAAGATTCAGCATGTTCCAGTTTGCGGATCTCAAAGGCATCTTCAAACTTTTTAGCCGAAAGTTGTTCGATGATCTTCTCAATACGATCGAGAAAAGCCAGGGTGTCATAAACCACCAATGAGTTGGTCATCGGGTCGGGAAAGACTTGACCCTTGGGACCCATCATTCTTTGGAGGTAACTGGAAAGACTGCTGGCGTTGATTCCCTCTAAGGGGAAGACGCGGACCTCGAGTCCTCCCGCATCGGGAACATCAAGTTTCCGAACGAGGTCCTTGAGCCGACTGATATCGAGTTCGGTTCCAATCGCAATCAAAGAGTTCGTATCGGCATCGGCGATGACAGTGGTCTGGACCCCCGTTCGACTCCGGCTCTGGTTTCGGAAGAGACGGTCGAATTGAGCAGCCAATGTGGTCGCGTTCGTGTAAATCAGTTGGAACATCTGGACCTCTCCGCCCGCCGATTCGGGAGAGTCGAGTTCATCTACCAGGTCAATGTAGTAGTCGATGTCTTGGGACGCCCCTAAGATGACAATCGAATTAGATGTCGGTTCGGCGAATGCCGTCACATCCTGGTTCCTTCGACCGCTCGATCTCATCTTTGCTTGAGAAATGGGGTTGATCACGGAAGAAGCCAAATAGTCGGCGTCTGCGAAATCCAGCTTCTTAAACTCGATTCTCTGCTCCGCTCCGCCCTCAGTCAAACGTGTAACAATTTTTTCGACCCTCTCCAAAACTTCGGGAGAATCGTAGACAACCAGGGAGTTGCTCGTCGGATCCGCAAACACTTCTCCCTTCGGGCCAAGCATCCTCCTCAGATAAGTCGACATATTGGACGCATCGATACCTTCTAATGGAAAAACACGGATTTCCTGGCCACCGGCATCGGGAACATCCAGTTTGTCGATCAAGTCTTTGAGCCGGCTAATGTCGAGGTCGGTTCCAATGGCAATCAATGTGTTGGTTTCCGGATCGGCAATGATGGAAGTCTGTACGCCGGTCCGACCACGATTTTGGTTCCGAAAAAGGCGATCAAATTGATTGGCCAATGAGGATGCATCTGTATATTTGAGTTGATAAATCTGAATCTCACCACCGGCTGATCCAGCCGAATCGAATTGCGAGACGAGATCGAAATAAGAATGAACCTCTTCCGACGCTCCAACAATAATAAGAGTATTCGAGTTTGGTTCAGCGAAGGCGTAGGTTTGTTGAGAACTGAATCCGCTCATCTGCATCTTCTGACGCGCCATTTGGTTGACGATAGAGTTTGCGAGGTATTGGGCATCCGCGAAACGAAGGGTCCGCGCTTCGGTGACCGTTTCTTCGTCCGTCCTCTCGACATCGAGTTCTTGGATCAGTTTCACCAAACTCTCGATAGAGACCGGGGTATCCACTAATAACAACGAATTACTCTGCGGATCGGCAGACACCTGGCCACGAGATGTGGTCATATATCCGAGGGGAGTAACGAGTGTTTGCGGGTTTGTGTTCTGGAGTTTAACAATCCGAATCTCCAAACGATTCTCGCTTGAGTCTTCGATCTGTTCGATGAACTCCTCAGCACGTTTAAAATCGTTGGGATGAGCACTCAGGATCACCGTGTTGGTCCGCGTTTCATAGGT
Source organism: Candidatus Omnitrophota bacterium (assembly GCA_029261095.1). Taxonomy (GTDB): domain Bacteria; phylum Hinthialibacterota; class Hinthialibacteria; order OLB16; family OLB16; genus JACKFH01. The sequence goes on from JAJDBZ010000438.1 coordinate 12,803, forward strand.
CACATAGGGAGGAGTCGAGCCACTATACCCCCTCGACATCATCGACGAGATCATGCTCGTAACTGTCGATGCCTGAGCGTTTTGAATGGCGTAGATTCTCACTTCCATTTCGGAGGCTGGAGCCACATCGAGTTTTCCGATCAAGTCATAAACCAGATCGACCTCGTCGGTCGGACCGTAGATGTAAACCGAGTTGGTGGTGGGATCGGGATAGACACCGGTTTGGGGACCGGTCCCCCCTCTTTGAACATACCGGCTCGACAGATATTGACCGATCGCCCCAGTCATATAGGTGTAATTGCCGTTTTCGAGTTGTTTGACTCGGAGTCCGACCTCTGGTCCGCTGGCCCCGACCTTCTCGATGATCTCTTCCACCTTCGCGATATCTTGAGGCCGGCCATTGGCTACAATCGAATTGGAGGCAGTGTCCGGAAAAAATGTAATATTCTGGCCGATCATCAGGTGGCGAAGACTTCCAACGAGGGTTCCCGCGTTCATTCCTTTCACTGGCAAAACTTTGAGTTCATAGTCTTCTTCGGGTGAGACATCGAGGCGCGCCACAATTTCGTCGACTCGAGGGAAATCATCCTTGTGGGCACGGAGTATCAGGTTGTTGTTCGTATTGTCATAGGAAATGTAAGGCTCGAGCGACCCGTTATAAGCGCCAGTCAATAAAGCGGTAACAGCGAGGTAGATCGGATAGACTGGGGCATTTTCGACTTTAACGACCCGGATTTCTTGCTCTTCCATATCCGAGGTATCGAGTTGAGCGATGAGTGTTTCCACTTTGACGAGGTCTTCTTTATGAGCGCGGACATAGACGTCCTAGTTGGCATAGTTCACATAGGGCGCCACCGCACCCTTGTATTCGCTTTGAAGGCTATACAAGACTGCGTAGTAGACTTGGCTCGGAACCGCGTGCTTTACGGGGAAGACCCGGAACTCGTAATCCCTTGTCTGCGGGATGTCGACTTCCGCAAGTATCTCGTCAACTTTTTCAAAATCGTTTTTGTGGGCACGGATGAGCAGCTGTGTCCCCGTGTACGTGACATAGGGAGCTGTCGTGCCCGTATATTTGTTCATCAACAAATGGTAGACGGCTTTGTCTGCCTGATCTGCGGAAACATGTTGTACTTGAATGACTCGAAACTCGTGGTCCTCTGTATCGGAAACATCGATTTCGGCAAGGAGCTTTTCGACCTTTGGAAAGTCGTTCTTATGGGCTCGGACGAAGACCTGTCCCCCTGAATTGGTCACATAGGGCTGAGTCGTGCCGGTATGGTCACTCATCAGCAAGTAATACAGGGCATTGTAGGCAACATTTGAACCGATGTATTTGGGTTCGAAGACTCGAAACTCCTGATCCGAAGTCTTCGGTATATCGAACTCTTTGATCACTTCCTCGATCTTGGAAAACTGATCTTTCTGGGCGCGAACAACCAGGGTGCTATTGTCCAGGTAGGTGACATAGGGCGTAGTCACACCCCCCGAAATCGAAGAAAGCAAGGAAGAAACGACGGTATAAATCTGTGGCGCAGACGCATGATCGAGTTTGATTAAGCGGACTTCCTGTTGCTTGTCGGAGACCACATCGAGTTGGGAAATGAGTGTTTCCACTTTCGCGAAATCGTCGGGATGTGCGCGAACGATAAGGCTGTTCGAATAATACTCGTATGTCACATAGGGTGCCTGAGAACCTGTATAATCGTTGATAAGCGCCTGATAGACGACGCTGTACATCTGGGAGGAGGTGACATTTTCGAGTGGAATAACTCGAAACTCTTGGGTTTCCTCCGACTCGACATCGATCTTCGCAACGATCTCTTTCACCTGAGCGAGGACTTCCTCTTCGGCGACAACGATGAGTGCGTTGATCCGTGATTCGGGAATCACCAGAGAGGGACTTTGTGAAGGTGAAATGTTCGAAAGAAGACTGCTCAGAATGGATGAAGCCTGATTCGCGTCGGCATGTTCGAGGTAGATGAACTCCGGTTTCTTGTCCTCGAGTTGGATCTTGTCAAACTCAGCTGCAACTTTGGCAATCTGTTCAACATCCGACTTTAACCCGAATACAATGACTGAACCTGAGTTGGGTTCGTAGGATACCGTGGCACGGTTGCGTGTTGCGCGACCCTTTTGGGAGGCGAGTTGTTGGGCATATTGGTTGAGAGCGGTCTGAAGGTATCCGGCCTGTGCAGTCCGGGTCTTGATGACCTGGTAGACCATGTTATCGAATGGGGGAACCACATCGAGATCCTCGATGAAAGGCATCAACCGGTCGATGGTCTGAGTGGTATCCACAATAAGCAGCGAATTACTTTGAGTCTCGGCAACCATACGGCCATCGGGGGATAAGATATCCAGTTGATTCAACACGGATTGAAGGGTGCCAGCCTCTGCGTTTTTGAGTTTGACGATCCTCTGTGTTTGGTTCTGTCCCCGAGGAACATCGAAGAGGCGAACCCAGTCTCTAACGCGATCGACCGCTTCATCCGTTCCGGTAACAAAGAGAGCCCCCAGCCGATCGTTAACCTGAATCGTGGGAGCCATGTTCGGTGCGAAGGTAGTACTGGCAAACGAATTCAACTCTGTGGAGAGCTGAGAGGGCGAGGTATGATTCGGGTAAATCACAACCGGCTTGAGTCCGCGTTTGGAGTTAGCCTCAAGAGCAGTCATCACCTCCACACATATGGCAATCTGAGTGGTCGGTCCGTAGAGGAGAACCGAATCGGTAACGGTGTCGACTTTAAAAACGACTCCGGCCTTGTCGCCATATTCGCCTTGCAGTTCGACACGTTGGGACAGATGCTCACTCGCTGTTTGAATGAGATCCTCAGCGGACGCTACTCCGAGAGGAACAACCTGAGTAGTGATGGTCTGATGCTGCCATTGTGCGCGATCCAAGTCGGTGAAGATGGATTGGAGAACGGACAGTTCTTCCGCTGGCGCCCGTAAAGTCAACGATCCAGTGATCTCATCAAAACGGATCTCCGCCGAAGGTTCGTATTCGGGACGGTTGTTGTCCACATAATACTGCTTCAATAGGGAGAGTGCCGGGGAGATCAATCCCTTCGGATCCCGATTCAGAATGGGTTGTCTGACTATTTGAACCGGCTTATCAATTTGGTCGAGGACAGCGACGAGACGACTCACCTCATCGGCGGGACCTTTGATTCTAATGTTCGAAGGCTCGATCGGGTCGCGATCCCACTCAATGGAAAATGGATACCCGGGCTTTCCCTCTTCCGCATACTGTCGTGATAGGAGTTCGATAGCCTCCGGAATCGCCTGTTCCGGTGGGTGAGTGTAGAATGGTCTTGTTTGCGTGAGTCTTGGTTTGTCGAGTTTGTCCAGGACAGTGAAGAGGAGCGCGAGTTCTGCGGGAGGACCTTCGAATCGAACAATCGATGGATCCCACCGGTCGCGTTCCCAAGTGGTGTGAGTCGTGTAGTCGGTCAAACCTTCCTCCACCTGTTGTTGCCGGACAATGTCAAGGGCGGCGGGAATCACAACCTCGGGTGTTGCATGAATCACAGAACGGGTGCGCAAAGTGGTCGGTGGATCGATCTTGTTTAAGATCTCTGTCAGTCGAGCGAGCTCTTGAGTCGGTGCGCTGATCCGAAACTTTGTTGGGTCCAAAAGATCTCGCTTCCAGAGGATTGTGGGTTCATAGTCCACATAACCATCCTCCGCGTACTGCTGAATCAGGATCTCTTTGGCTTTGGGTATGATTTCGTCAGGCGAACCTGAATAAAAGCTACGGGTCTGATGGACAAGAGGCTTGTCCAGCTGATCCAGAATCGGAAAGAGGTCAGTGATTTCCTGGGGCGGCCCTTTAAAGACGATGGTTTTGGGGTCGAATCGATCACGTTCCCAGGTGGTTGCAGTCCGATACCCGACCTTACCCTGGTCCTCATACTGTTCGACCAAGATGTCGAGAGCAGTCGGAATCACCTCTTCCGGAACCGCGTGCTGAATGCTTCGGGTCCGCGTCGTGACGATTGGATCGAGTCTCTCGATGATTGGAAACAGTCGATCCAGTTGCTCCACGGGACCGACGATTTCGATCTGGCCGGGTACGAGATTATTCCTTTCCCATGTCACCGAATGCTCAAAACCAGGATTTCCTTCGCGTCTCGTCTCTTGCACCATGAAATCGAGAGCCTGTGGGATGACTTCGATCGGTGACAAGTTGTTAAATTGTCGCGACCGACGCTCTTCCGGTTTATCGATCAGATTCAGGATAGAGAAGAGTCGAGTCAATTCTTCCTCGGGACCTCGAAACACCACTTTGGATGGATCGAAACGGTCGACCTCCCAAGTGATATGATGCTCGTAATCGGTCCATCCCTCCTTGCCATATTGATCGATCAAAACCTGAATAGCGGCCTCAATAAGACTCTCTCTCTGCGTGGGATCTCGAAAACCACGTGTCTGCTCGGAGACGAGAGGGTCCCATCGATCAAACATGGGTAGGAGTGCATCGATTTCTGCTTGTGGTCCCTTGAGAACAAGTTCTCGTTTGGCTGAGTCGTATTTGAAGATCGTCAGCGGAATGTCTCCGGGATCTCCATGAATGGCGACGTACGATGCAAGATACTTGTTGGCTCTGTCGATCAACTCATCGGGGCTCATCCGATTTAAAGGACGATTCTGAGTGACCCTTTGAATCGCCCTCCAGGATGGTTGATCGAGTTGCTGAATCACACGATTGAGAGCCTCCACCTCATTGGTAGGGCCTCGAATGATAAGCGAATTGGAGACGGGTTCAGTTTTCACCATGGTCTTCGAACCGGTGAGTCCAAGCGCCTTCGCATAATTGTCGAGGAAATTTAGGGAAGGTTCGATGAGCTCTTCGGCGGAAACATGAGTCACTTGTGTCACACGGGGAAGCAACCCGTCTTTCCGTTTTTTATCGAAGAGGTCGGTGAGGAAGAGGAGTTTCTCCACGTAAGATCGAGTGTCGGTATAGAAGAGCGTGTTGGTCGAGGAGTCATACTGCAGCGCGTCCGGGTTTCGGACCATCGATTTCAGGAAATCGAGAATCTTGGCCCCCGAGATGTACTCTAGTTCGATTGCTTGAGTGATGGGGATCTCTAATTCCGGCGTTGCGGGGAAGGTGGTCTGGAAAGGAATATTTGGGCGACGTTTACCCTCGAGGACCTGGACTACCAGGATATCGTCCTCGTCCACCACAGTGATATCCTGGTGCGAAAGGACACGATATAGCAAGGCTAGATTTTGATCATCGGTCTGTTCGACCGGATTGATAATGGTGATTTTCTTTTTCTCGATGATTTCAGGAGTAATACCTGCTCCAAATACAACAGGTTTTCCAGTTTTTGAGGAGATGTATTTCAGGACGGTGTTCAGGTCGGCCTGATTGAGGTTGAGCGGACCCTTCTTAGGAGGAGGGGTGGCTGTGGCCACCGGAACGGGAGTTGGACTCGCTGGGGGAGTCGGGGGGGTAACCTGATCTGCCCCGGAGGCTTCTCTCGCCAATTGAGCGAGCTTTTCGGCCTCCGCCTGAGCAGCGGAATTTTCTTGAGCCTGAACGCAATTTAATCCGACGCACAGAAATAGAAGAGCGCAAAGCGCCCCACTTAAAAGGGTCCTCATAACTTCCCCTCGCTGTCCGGTTCCCGGGCTCCCCAGCCAATCCGTTTGTTACCGGCTTAGACCCACTTCCTCCGTTTCCGCCGATGTTTCTTGAGCGTGGCGAAACCTTTGGACAACTCCCCAGTCGAGGTCTTGATCAGCCGGTTCTAGGAACCAGAACTTTCCCGTTTCGTTTTCTACAACCCTGGATGCAATTCGATCCGTTTCGGGTTCGCTTCACCCTCGATTTTGAGGGTCACTGAATTCAATTCGATTTTCTCGACGACCGCTTTTTCGATGCTGTCGCCGATTTTGACTTCTTTGCCATTTACGACCGCTAAATCGCCAAGGATCGCGGTGATTTTATATGATGACGAGGGACGATAAAAAAAGGTTTCGGTAATCGATCTCGATCCTACATCTTCCCCTGATTCTCTGTCTTTTTTAGCAGAAATCGGGTCCTTCATCACCACGTTTTGTACCCTTGTTTCAAGACTCTCCCAGCTTCTCATTTGGCTGTAGAGTGTCAACCCCTGCCATAGTGCAACCAACCCGAACCCGGCTACCAAAATAGTCCAGGCATTCTCCTTGACAAGGGCTTCCCACTCCGCTCGAGAATTCGGAAGTTGGATGTTCATCTTTTACCCCCAACAGGTTGAAAATAGGCCACAACCGAGAGGTTTGCCTCCACATTCTTGGGGTCTTCAGCTGGTTTCAAGGACCAATTTACCAAACTGATCAAGTAAACGCCGGATTGGATCTCATCCACGAATTTTACCAGGTTTTTGAGCTCGGCGGTCGCTTTGAACTGGTAACCGATTGTCTGAAATCCCTTCCCTTTCTGAGGCGGGGTGGAGGGAAACTCACTAAATCCCAATTCACATTTTTCGGCAGTCTTTCTGATATGAAGGTAAACTTCGGGAGAATCCGAGGTAGGTGGAAGACGAAACTTCCCGACATTCATCTTCTTAGTTAATTTCCCGAGATCTGTTTTCGCTTTCGAGAGTTTTCGGACTTCCGCCTCTACTTCGGATTTAACTTCGGAAGGCGAGGAGCCGGAATCTGTCCCTGCGAGACCTGAGCCAAATTTTTGAAAGAGGAAAACGACTCCAATGGTCAGGGTAATTCCTAGGAGGATTTGTTCACTTTTTTTCAGTTTCACCCGACCCCTCCCTTCTGAGTGGAGAGAGAAACCTTCTTAGTTTCTTTTTTCTCAGAGGTGTCTTTCTTTCCTTCCTTCTCTTCCTTTTTCTCTTCCGCCTCATCACCGGGAACTTGGTAATACTCAATGTCATCGCCATCAAAGTCGGCGAGGATGGTAAAGGTCAGTAGTTTGTCAGCGGGAGCAGTTTTCAATATTCGGACGTTGCTGAAGTAATCTCGGTCATCGAGCAGGTCCACGAGTTTTTCTAGCGCGGCCTGATTCGGGGTTGTCCCGATCAGACGAATACCGGATCCGGAATTGTACGAGAATTCTTTAAACAATGTCTCCTTCGGAATAATCTCGGAAAGTTGGAGCCAGACACTCCCCCAGTCGTATCGTACCTCGCTGAAATCGTCCAGGGCTTTGATCCGTTCCTGGACAATCGGGTATTCCATTTTCATTGGAGGGAGTTGGTCTTCTAACTTTTCCGCGTTCTCGCGGTTGTTTTTGAGAGAACTCCAACCCAACGCAAGACAGACCAACACCATCGCCGCGACACCATAAGCACCAGAAGGAATCTCGATCCTGGGAACTGTCGGTCGAAAATCCGCAGAGGGTTTGGCATCGGCGGAATCGCTGAAAACGATGGGCGCTTGTCGCCGCTCCATCCTTGCTCGGCGCATCGCGAGCAAACTGACGGCGACTGTCACATCCTCTCCAACACCATGGAAGATTTCACGGTTCAGAAGATTTTGGGAATCCTCCGGAAGAAGATCTTCAAGTGATATTACCCGTTTCCTTAGCCTCTCAGATGTGAAGACCGAGATAACCGATTTATCACCTTGATGAGATTTAAAGGGACGAGAGAGATCGGGTGCTAGCGCTTCCCATGATTCACCGGGCCCACGGACAAAGGCGGCCAGGTTGTTCATCCCCTGCTCATCCCCTCGGATAATGGTGGTGCGTCTCTCACCCCAAACCGAAAGGAGATCGATTTCGGAACCACGGATGGCGGCGAGTTCACTCCATAGCAATGGGCCTTCGGGCAGACGGCCGGCGCACTCTTGTTTCCGCTCTTGAAGCGCCCGCTCCCAGGGTGCGAAAAGGGCGCGAGGGGTGGCGACCACATCGATGATGGTGGAGTCGCCGGTATCGGACAAACGCGTGCTGTAAGTCCACCACATCTGTTTGAGAGGAAGGGGCAGTTCTTCTTCGACCGAGAAGGTCAATGCTTGCGCGATGGCAGTCTGATTGGTGCCCGGTAGGATGATACGACGGTGGGCGCATTCGGCCGCGCCCGCAATCAACCAGATCCGCTTGGGTCTCATGCCGAACCGCGCGGCTCTGCCAATCCACTGGTCAAGTGCCGCGTCCACACTATACGAGGCAGTCATTCTTCCAGTTGTGAGAGCTTCCGACCGGGTCCCCCAAACCAGCCATTCGGCGCCATCGGCACCAACTCGGATCGCAGCTTCCGTCGCTATTCTTCTCAGCATTTATCTCGTAATCCGGTAGTACGGATAGACCGGACCTTGCCCCCCTCGATCGATGAATGCGTGGATCGC
>JAJDBZ010000439.1 GCA_029261095.1 Candidatus Omnitrophota bacterium
GTCCTGGGTACGGAACTCGTGGAGATAGTTCTGATCGATGACCTCGCGTCGCGCGAGATAGGCGCCCGTGAAGTCGGCGTGGGTCGCGTTGCAGCCGACCCAGTCCGCGCTCTGGTAGCCGACGATTCCGCCGAGGTGTGAGTCGCCGAGGTCGGTGTTGTGCAACGTTGCCGCGGTGACGACGGCGTCAGTGAGGTCCGTCGATGACAGGTCGGCGCGGCTGGCGTCGACCCGGGTGAGGTTTCGCTCAACAAGCCGACCGTGGTCGCTGGCCTTCTCGTGGGCGGACTGCTTCCCTTCGTCTTTAGTTCCTGGTTGTTTCGTGCCGTCGACAATGCGGCCTTCCGAATGATCGAAGAGGTGCGGCGGCAGTTCAAAGAGATTCCCGGCCTTATGGAAGGAACGGGTAAACCCGATTCCACCACCTGTGTCGACATTTCGACGAAAGCCGCGATCGCGGGAATGATCAAGCCCGGTCTCATGGCCATCGCGATTCCAGTCGGAATCGGCTTTCTCCCGGGTGGAGGAGCCGAAATGCTCTCGGGTGTGTTGGTTGGAGCGCTCGTTACCGGTGTGATGCTAGGTATTCAGACTGCCAACAGCGGAGGAGCCATGGATAACGCCAAAAAATTCATCGAGGAAGGCAATTTTGGCGGGAAAAACTCAGAAGCTCACAAAGCGGCCGTGGTTGGCGATACCGTCGGCGACCCCCTGAAGGACACAGTCGGGCCCTCGATTAACATTCTGATTAAGTTGATGGCGGTGGTTTCGTTGGTTATTGCACCACTGCTCTAATTGCGTTATTATCATGAGCTGTTTTGCGCTTCAAGCACAATGGGCGCTTTTTAACTAGCACTAATAAGAAATAAAAAGCGATGGGTGAAGGGCTGTAATCGTTCAGCCTTCACCCATCCCTTTTGTTTAAAAGGAAGTAGGAGATGGATCCAATGGGTCAGACCCACGAATACGAAACGCTGTACATCATGTCACCCGAATTGAGCGAGGAAGAACAAAACGAGCTCAGAGCCAAGGTGGTCGATGTTATTAAGAACGATGGTGGTGAAATCGTTAAAGACGAACTCTGGGGAAAGCGTAAACTGGCTTATCCCATTAAGAAGAAGACGGACGGTGTCTATGTCCTCGTCCGCTCAAAGGGACCGGCATCGCTGCCCGAGGGTGTCGATACTTTCGTCAAAAGAACCCCGGATGTGTTGAGGCATCTCACTACTGTTGTGACCGAACAACAGGTTAAAGAAGAAGCCCGTCAGGTTGCCGCTGCGGAGAAACGAGCTGAAGCAGCACGGGTAGCAGCCGAAGAAGCGGAGAAACGGGCCGCCGAGGAGGCTGCCGCTGCGGAAAAAGCAGCCGCTGAGGCAGCGGCTGAGGCAACCGAAGGATCGGATGAGGGCGCAGAGGCCTCAGCATCTGCCGATGATGAATCTCCGGCTGTTACAGTCACCTCCGAGCCAGAAGCAGCCCCAGCCGAAGACGCTACTCCGGAAGCGAATGTATCCGCAGAGGAAAAGCCGGTTGATAACGCTGCCACAGTAGAAGAACCCAAGCAGGAAGCTGTTGGCGAGTAACTGTCTTGAGAGTATCGGAAAGAGAGATTTCCAATGATTAACAACGTCGTTCTGGTGGGCAGACTCACCCGAGACCCCGAGGTCCGGTACACCCAGAGTGGCATCGCGGTATGCAGTTTCTCTCTCGCGGTCGAACGGAACTTTAAGAACCAGGCCGGAGAAAAAGAAACCGATTTTATCAACTGCACCGCTTGGCGAAAGCCCGGCGAAATTATCGGTCAATACACCAGTAAAGGACATCTTTTGGGCGTTCAGGGTTCTTTGCAGATGAGAAAGTATCAGGACAAAGATGGGAACAATCGGACTGCATACGATGTAGTGATTGAAAATTTCCAGTTCCTGGAACCCAAAGGAAGCGGTGGCGGAGGGGGTTCTTTTCAAGGCCCTCAGAATCAAGGTGCACCACAGTCTCAACCACCGCCTCCTCAGAACCACGGTCCCGGCGGTGGCGGAACGGATGCCCCACCGGACAACATGATGGAAGACGATTTACCTTTCTAAGATACAACGAAATTGAGAATCAAGGAGTCAATCAGGCAAGATGAGCGAATCAGATAGCACACCTAGAACACCGAGTTCCGATCGCCCGAGTGGCGGCGCCCGACCAAGTGGTCCAAACACCGGACGACCTGGTGGCGGATATCGAGGCCCCGGCGGTGGCGGAGGTCGACCCGGCGGCGGTGGCGGCGGATATCGTGGCGGCCCTGGCGGCGGCGGAGGCCGACCCGGCGGTGGATATCGCGGTGGCGGAGGCCGACCCGGTGGCGGCGGTGGTCGCGGCGGTTTTCGCGCAGGCGGCCGAGGGGGTGGAAGATTTGGACGGAAAAAATATTGTCGCTTTTCGGCTGATCATGTCGAATACATCGACTATAAGAATTACCGCCAACTCCGTGAGATGTTGACCGAGCGCGGTAAGATTAAGCCAAGAAGTCAAACCGGAACCAACGCTAAATTTCAGCGGATGTTGAACACTGCTATCAAGCGCGCCCGGTTTATGGCCTTGGTCTCCCCCACCAAACTCTAGTCGGGGCGATTTCAGGGTATCGACGAAGGTCAGACCAATAAGGAGTTTTTACAAAAGAAATGCCACACCATCAAGCACAGAAAAAGAGTCTCAGACAGGATGCCAAACGGCATGAAAGAAACCGGGCAGCCAAAAGCCGCATCCGGACTCTCGAAAAGAAACTTCGCTCAGTTATCAAGAAGGGCGATGCCGCTGAAGCGACAGGCCAACTCCGTGACCTCCAAAAGGCACTCGACCAGGCCAAGTCTCACAACCTGATTAAGGCTGAAACCGTTTCGCGCAAAAAGTCTCAGCTTGCCAAGCATGTCAACGCTCTCTCTGATTCGAAAGCCGCCTAATCGAGCATTCTCGATAACCGTCGATTCTCTTTAAGAGGCGTGTCTCCCGGTGAAATCGGTCAGATACGCCTCTTGTTTTTCATATTCCGCACCTAAAGATGTCCGATCTCACACCCACTCCAACTGTACACCGTCTTGAGGATCTCCCCGGCTACCAGAAAAAAGTCTATATCGTTTCTTTAGGGTGCCCCAAAAACCTCGTGGATACAGAGCGTCACTTGGCCCTTCTCTCAAATGATGGGTACAGTCTGGTCGAAACTCCCGAAGAAGCCGACCTACTGTTGGTCAACACGTGCAGTTTTATTGATACCGCGAAGCAGGAATCGGTGGACACGATTCTTGAATTGATCGAGCTCAAGCAAGGGAAGCGGTCTCTCGCGGTTGCGGGATGTATGGTCGATCGATATCCAAACGAGCTGCGTGACGAACTCCCCGAAGTCGATCTCTGGCTGAATACCCAGAGCTTCTCTTCAGAACAGGAAACCATTCATCGACTTAACAAGCCAGAGTCCTCGGAAGAGTATATCCCACTCGCAGACCTCTCTATATCAAGTGAAGAGAAATCCATACCCTGGGCCGGGTTCTCACGGGTCTCGTTGACTCCAAAACACACATCGTATCTAAAAATCTCCGAGGGCTGTGACCATAGCTGCGCTTTTTGTTCGATCCCTTCTTTTAAAGGAGGGCATCGAAGCGTCCATATGGACTCCCTACTGAGGGAGGCGGAATCCTTGGCCAACCAAGGGACCAGGGAGATCACTCTAATTGGTCAGGATATCATTTCCTATGGCAGGGATCTTTCGTCGGACCGTTCGATCAATATTGGTACGCTCATCAAAGAACTCCATTCCATCTCGGGTCTGGAGTGGATTCGCCTCCTTTACACTTACCCGACCCGCCTTGCGGACGAACTCGAGTGGGGGTATGGAAATCTCGGGAAAATGATTCCCTATCTCGATCTCCCTCTGCAGCATCTCTCGAATCAGGTACTGCAAAGGATGCGAAGAGGGACTCCCTATGAGGGGATCAAATCTCATGTAGATCGATTGAGAGCAGTCGCGGAGAACTTGGTTGTCCGTTCCACTTGTATCGTAGGGTTTCCCGGAGAGACCGATGACGATTTTCAATTGCTCAAGGAGAGGTTTACCGAACTCGATGTCGACCATCTCGGAGTGTTTCGTTATTCAGATGAAGATGGCACTCGAGCGGTGGATTACTCCGAAAAAATCTCAGAGGAGATTGCAGAGGAAAGGCATGATGATCTGACTGCCTGGGCTGCCCGATATTGTCAGGGAAAAGCACAATCCAGAATCGGCTCCGATGTCACTATCTTGATCGATGGTTCGGCATTACCACCGGCGGAAGAATTCGAGGGGGTCGATCCCACGGGCAGGTGGTACCAAGGGAGATGGTTCGGACAAGCCCCAGAAATCGACGGGGTCGTTTATTTTAAGAGTGAACGGGAGCGCGAACCAGGAGAGTTTGCCGAGGTTTCATTGGTCGATGCAACCTACCCCGACTACTTGGCGAGGGTTTCTGAACCTTCCTGAAGGATTGAATTCGCCACATCCAGGTCGAAAGACGTGGTTACTTTGATATTACTCTCTTCTCCTAACACCAAGCCAATTGGGTGACCCGCCTTTTCGAGCAGCATGCAATCGTCAGTCACCCCAATTTCCGGCTGCCGCTGAAATCCAATATGAGCTTCCCGCAAGAATGAGTAGTCAAATGTCTGGGGCGTTTGAATACGATAGAGATTTTCGCGTGGGAGGGTTTCAATAAGAACATCGCCTTCCATTCGCTTTAGCGTATCCGTTAAAGGAACCGCCACTGTGCAGGCACGGTGGACCCTGACCTGGCGGATCGAATCTTCGATAAACCGATCCTTTAAGAACGGGCGAGCAGAATCGTGTATCATAACAAACTCGGGAGGATCGACCTCAAGAGCGCAGAGACCGCGATAAACGGAATCGAATCTCTCGGTTCCACCCACAACAAGACAGACTTCCTTATCGACCCTCTCGCGATCGATCGCCGAGCGAATCAACTTTTCCTCTCCATCCCGATGGACGACGATGATCTTTCTCAGAAGAGGTGAACGGATCAGTTTTCGGAAGGAATGGATGAATATCTCGACGCCGCCGAGTTTGAGGAGGACTTTATTTTTACCGCCTGTTGCATCGGTCATCCGACTACCCGAACCAGCCGCGAGTAGGAGGGCATCCACCGAACCAGGTTTCTGAATGGGGTCGTTCATCTTCGTTTTTGTGCCTGTCCCACGTGTTGAGTCTCTGGATTTCTCACCACATCAAGCGGCGACTACGGGATTCGAAAGTTTTCCCGCACCCTCAACTTCGATTTCGAGAATATCCCCTTCTTGAACAACCCGACGGACCTTTTTGTCAGATTGATCAAACGGAGCCGGGCCTGTCAGGATCAAAGTACCGGCTCGGAGTGTGTGTCTGTGAGAAAGTTCGCTCAGAATTCGTGGGCATGAAAACAGGAAACTCGAGGAGTTCGCTTTCACCACTTCCTCGCTGTTCAGACGGCAATGGATGTCAGCATTATCTGGATTCATTTCTGATTGGAGAAACGGCCCGATCGAAGTAGTCGAATCATAGGAACGCCCCCGACTCCATCTCGCCCCCGACTCATATTTGTCTGTGGGAATAGAAAGTGTAATCGCGCCGGTATAACCAAAAAGTGCGGTCATGGCTTCTGATTCACTCGCTTCGAAAAGGGGTGCCCGGAGGATGATTCCTAGCTGAACCTCATAGTGAACAGGTTCTTTCATCCCCCTTGGTATGATGAGCGGACGATCTCTCCCGGTTAGGGAGGTTGTTGATTGCCAAGATGAAAGCAGGCGATCGGGGGGGGCTTCCCCCAATTCCTGGACATGAGTGAGGAAATTAAATCCAACTCCAACAATGTTTGGCGGATCGGTGGGGGGCAAGATCAGTGTGATTTGCTCCAGGCGAAGTACGGTATCCGATACCGCCCAGACTCCATATGGATCCCCAGCGATGACTCTGACCCTGTCCTCTTCCCACACCCCATAAGTGGGGCGATTCGCCGTGGTCATGAATCGAAGGATTTTCATCGCCTTGTCGCGTGTGAGGCCCTATTCGGTTGGTCCCTCGGGGGCAGTTTCGGTCGGGACCTCTCCCTCTTCTTTCTCTTCCGGGATGACAGTGGTCAAGGCAGCAACTCGATCGCCCTTGTCGATTCGAATGAGACGAACTCCCTGAGAATTTCTTCCGATGACACGGATATCCACAACAGGCTGGCGAATCATGATCCCTTTTTGGGTAATGATCATGATCTCCTCGTCATTCCCCTCGACTTCAACCGAACCGACAACTTTTCCGTTTCGCTCAGTCGTTTGAATATTAATCACTCCCTGCCCACCCCGCTTGATTTTCCGGTACTCAGAAATCTCGGTTCGCTTCCCGTACCCATTCTCGGTCACAGTCAAAAGGTAGGCATTCGGAGAAGCCTTCTCGGCGCTGACGATGACATCGTCATTCTTCAAGGCGATGGCGCGAACCCCTCTCGCAGTTCGACCCATCGAGCGGACGTTAGTCTCCGAAAATCGAATTGCCTTTCCATTCCGTGTCACAATCAAGATGTCCTCTTCGCCAGTGGTCAGGAACACGTTGACCAGGAAATCATCCTCCGGAAGATCCATCGCAATAATTCCAGCTTTCCTCGGATTCGAGAACGCCGACAAATCGACTTTCTTGATAATCCCTTTGGCGGTTACCATCACCAAATAATTCTCCAGGGTAAACTCATGGACAGGCACAAACGCCGTGATTTTCTCATCCGGTTGAATGTCCACACAATTAATGACCGCCTTACCCCGGGAGGTCCTTCCTCCCTCTGGAATCGCATAGACTTTCAGCCAATAGGCTTTTCCTCGGTTCGAGAACAACATCAAGAAGTCATGGGTTGAAGAGACAAAAAGATTTTCCACGAAATCGTCATCTTTGGTCGACATCGCAGCGATTCCGCGTCCCCCGCGTCCTTGCGCTCGGTAGGTTTCGGGAGAAATGCGCTTGATATATCCGGTGTGAGAAACAGTGACCACCATGTCTTCTTCAGTGATCAAATCCTCGATGTCGATGTCACCTTCGTATTCGAGGAATTGACTGCGGCGATCGTCCCCAAATTTCTCACGGATCGCCATCAGTTCATCTTTCATGATCTGAGGAATCCGTACCGGGTTGGAGAGAATGTCTCTGTAATCCTCGATGGCAGCGACCAGTTCATTATGCTCATTTTCCAACTGTTCCCGTTCCAAGCCGGTTAACCGTTGGAGTCGCATATCGAGAATGGCTTTGGCCTGCGCTTCGGAAAAATCGAAATCTCCGGTCAGGCGATCCTTGGCCTCGGCCGGGTCTTTGGACGCTCTGATTGCTGCAATAATTTGATCGATGATATCGAGAGCCTTTAGGAGTCCCTCAACGATGTGATCTCTTTTCAGAGCCTTATCCAGTAGGTATCGCGTCCGTCGATTGATGACTTCGCGCCGATGATCCAAAAAGTGCAGGATCATCTGTGGCAATGTGAGGTACACCGGCCGATTCTCAACTAATGCGAGCAGAATGATTCCGAATGTGGTTTGGAGTCGCGAGTGCTTGTACAACTGGTTCAGGACAACCTCGCTATTTTCTCCCCGCTTGAGTTCGAAGACAATTCGCATTCCTTTCCGGTCGCTTTCGTCACGGATATCGGAAAGTCCTTCAATACGTTTGTCGCGGACATGGTGGCCGATGTCTTCCAGGAGTTTCGATTTGTTTACCTGATAGGGAATCTCGGTGAAAATGATCGCCTCGCGTCCCTGACGAATCTCTTCCACATGAGAAACACCGCGCATAATGACGCGACCGCGCCCTGTGGTGTATGCCTGGCGGATTCCACTTTTACCGAGAATGTTCGCCCCCGTCGGAAAATCAGGTCCCGGAATGATTTCCATCAACTCGTCCAACGGAAGATTCGGGGTGTCGATCAGGGCGATGCAACCATCAACCACCTCACGAAGGTTATGAGGAGGGATATTTGTGGCCATGCCGACCGCAATTCCCGCAGACCCGTTCACTAAAAGGTTCGGGACTTCCGCAGGTAAGACTACCGGTTCGATCGATTTGTCATCGTAAGTGGCGGAGAAATCGACCGTATCTTTATCAAGATCCCCAATAAAATTTTCTGAAACACGCATCATGCGACATTCGGTATAGCGGTGTGCGGCGGGAGGATCGCCATCCACGGAACCAAAATTCCCCTGCCCATCCACCAATGGATATCGCAGATTCCAGTGCTGCCCCATTCGAACGAGAGCATCATAGATAGCGCTATCACCATGTGGGTGGTATTTACCCATCACATCTCCGATGACGCGGGCACACTTTGAATATGGCCGTCCTGCTCCCAGTCCGGATTGGTGCATCGTATAAAGGATACGGCGTTGGACAGGTTTGAATCCATCTCGAACGTCGGGCAGCGCCCGTGAAACAATTACGCTCATCGCGTAATCGATGTATGAGGTCTGCATCTCCTCTTCGATACTGCTGGGTTTGATTCTATCTTCCGACATTCTTTTGGATCAGTCCTTTTTCTTTTTGGCGTTGTTGGTATTTGCGAATCCTGTTAACGGAAACACATTAAACATCCAGCACCCTCACGTTCATGGCATGTTCTTGAATGAACTCACGCCTTGGTTCGACCTGGTCTCCCATTAGGGTGGAAAAGATCAATTCGGTGGCCGCCTCATCCTCGATCCGCACCTGAAGGAGCGTTCTCACATCGGGGTCCATGGTCGTTTCCCATAGCTGGTCGGCGTTCATTTCTCCCAGTCCCTTGAATCGCTGGATCGTAAACCCCTTTTTGCTTACTTCTTTGATATGATGAATTAGACCTTCCAGACTAAAGATCATTTGTTCCTCGTTGCCTTTGCTGTAGGCTCCGACCGAATCGTCGCCAAGATGCTCGTACGGTTTGCTACGATATTGGTCGAGTTTGAAACCCCATTCGACCAGAGTTCCAAATCGCGCTTTGAGATCCTTCGTTTCGGGTATCTCGATTTCTTGCCAACGCGCTAAGGTCACGCCATTCGAGGGCTCTTCGTTCGTTTCCGATTCCGCCACCTCCCCTTCTTCCTCTTCCTCGGTCTTTCGGTTGGGAAGAAGTGTCGATCGTAAATGGTCACAATCTTCTTCGGTGAAGGCCCATTTCTTTTGTGCCGCATTGACAAACATCGAAATGGGGGGGCTACCCTCAATAAACATTTGAAGGTAATCGTCAAAATCTATTCCTTTTCGCTCCAAAACTCCGGCGATTTTTTCGATCTGGAGAACATGACGAGCCAGTTCTTGAAGCGTTTCTCCACCCAGAGGGGGAGGAGTCTCTCCTCCCTTATTTTCGGTGAATCGAAACTCGGCTCCCTCGGTCCCGAGGTTGATTAATTCTCTATTGAGCTCATCCTCGGTCTGCACATACCGATTGGTCTTTCCCTTTTTGACCAAAAAGAGAGGCGGTTGCGCGATATAAACATATCCCGCGTCGATCAAGGGACGGAACTGACGGAAGAGGAAGGTGAGCAGGAGTGTCCGAATATGCGCACCATCCACATCGGCGTCGGTCAT
>JAJDBZ010000440.1 GCA_029261095.1 Candidatus Omnitrophota bacterium
ATACAGCAGAAGAAAACCTGCGTGAGACCACCATCCGGTCACCTGTCGACGGGGTCCTCACGAAGGTTCCCGTCGATGAAGGGGAACTGGCCCAGGGAACGGGCGGATTTAGTGCTGGAACTGTCCTTGCGGAAGTGGCCGATCTATCTGAAATGGAGGCCTTGGTAAAACTGAACGAAGTCGACGTGGGCAAAGTTAGAGTCGGAAACCCAGTGACTTTGTCTATTGACTCAGAGGAAAATGTCGAATTTAAGGGCCATGTGGAAACAATCGCTCCAAGCGGGGAGGAGATCAGCAACATCGTTATCTTCGAAGTAGAAATTGCTCTGCATGATCGGCTTCCTTTTTTCAAGCCTGAGATGACGGCCAATGCGGATATCCTGGTCGACATGGCCACCGATGTCATCAAGGTCCCGCTGGAAGCAGTCAAAGGAAACAGCGAGAACAAAAAGGTCACTCTCCTAAACGAGGCTCCCGATTTTATTCCCCCGCCAGAGGAGAAATCCGAGGATAAGGAAGAGGAGAACGAGGATGAGGAGGAGGAAATAGTAGAAGACCTTTCGGAAGAGTATTACAAAACGGAATTCGAACTCAAGAGAAAGTACAAAGAATCTGAAGCCAAGGTGGTCACCGGCATCTCCAATGAACTGTGGACGGAGATCGTAAATGGAGTTACCGAAGGGGTTGTGCTAAAACTTCCAGAGATCAAAATCCCGGAAAGGCGGGACGACTTCTTCTAAATCGTAGTCGGGTTGACTCTCCATTCTCAGGGGGGAGGGTTCGGGTTATATTCCTCTAAATTCGAACTCGTGTAGGAGGTCATTCTCGATGCATTTTCTGAAATCCGTCTCGATATTTCCGTTTCTCTTTCTTTGTATATTTAATCTCACAGGTTGTGCCCCGCGCCCCGCCTCCGAGGAAGGCGGTGATGACGGAATGATCTCTTCCTCTGGGAAGATCTCCGAACCAGGGCCGGCGGAGACGCTTGCCTCCTCCTCGCCACAAAAGAATTCGGTCAACCAGGTCCTCCCCTTCCCGGCTCCTGGAAAAATGAGCGAAATGGATATCGAGCGAATCCTGGCCGAAAAGACTCCCGACGAGGCAACACTGATTAATTTGCGGTTTGTTTCGATCGCCCTCCTCCTTTTTGATGTCATTTACGACCGTTACCCATCCGAAGAAGAAGGCTTAACCATCCTACTCGACCCCCCAGTGACT
Source organism: Candidatus Omnitrophota bacterium (assembly GCA_029261095.1). Lineage (GTDB taxonomy): Bacteria > Hinthialibacterota > Hinthialibacteria > OLB16 > OLB16 > JACKFH01. The sequence goes on from JAJDBZ010000440.1 coordinate 1,219, forward strand.
CCTCAAGGCGAGAAACGAGATCCGATTGCGCGTGAAATCCTGCTGAAGGATGGTTGGGGTAACCCGATCCAGTACAGATTGGACACATGGGAAAACGACCTTCCGGGGTTTGCGGTGTGGTCCTGGGGACCGGATGGCGACGAGAGCTCCGATGATATCCTTCCCGACTTTATGGATGAGATTGTGAAGACCGCGGCGATGATCGAAGCGGGCGCGTTAGATGAAATGAAATCCGCTACAGATGAGGCAGGCGTAGGCGAATAAGAGGGGACTGGGATGCGATTCTCAGATCTTTTGCCTGGTTCCGCAAAACATCAAGTCGGTCAGGTCATCTCTGCCGAATGGGATTCGGGTCAGAATGGAATACGGTTTGTCCTCCAGTTCTCTCCCTCGGCTCGGAGGCTCGAAGGGTTTTGTCCCTCGGGACACAATCCGACTACCGGGAAGTACATCGCCGAAGAGGACCTAAAGAAGAAGGTCAATGACTTTCTTGGACTTCCAGTGTACGAACATGCTCTCGGCGGAGACCCGAATACCATGAGTCCAGAAGATTTTAAGAATCTAAAGATCGAACTCACACTGACAGACATGCATCTCAGTGTGAGGCCGACAACAAGGCCTGTCGATTCCAACACTTTTATCTCGAGAATCTTTCGATAGATTCCGTAGGATTTAGGCTCGACTTTTTTTTCGAAACACTCCATGTCATGGAAGGATGGGAATTCATGAGGAATAGCGACCGAAGGAGTTTCATCAAGAATTCTGGAGCGGCAGCGGGGGGTTTCGCGATCGCCAGTTCTTTGCAGCCGTGGATGGCACGGGGGGAAGAGAGCCGCCCGAATCTCCTGTTTATCTTGACCGACGATCATCGGTGGGATGCCCTTGGCTCGGCGGGGAATCCGATCGTCCAAACCCCGAACCTCGATCGAATCACCCGCGAGGGAGTCTCCTTCACCCGCAACTTTGTGGTCACTTCCATCTGCTGCACCAGCCGGGCCAATATCTTCACCGGGATGTATGGAAGTCGAAACGGGGTGGAGACATTTCGGACACCCTTCAGTCCTGAGACTTGGAACGAGTGTTATCCGATGCTCCTGCGAGAGGCGGGATACCGGACAGGATTTGTGGGTAAGTGGGGGATCGGCGGCGAGAGCCCCGAACAGGACTTCGATTTCTGGGGAGGGTATGCCGGACAGGGGGTCTATCTGGAAGAGATCGAGGGCGAGACTCGGCACATGACCGAGCGCCTCGGTAACAAGTCTTTGGAGTTCCTCGATGGTTGCGATGGTTCCAAACCCTTCTGTCTCTCGATCAGTTTTAAGGCTCCGCACTGTCAGGATGGCGCGGAGCGTCAGTTCCCACCCGATCCGGATCTCGAAAACCTGTATTCCGATGTGGAAATCCCTCGTCCCGAAACGGCGACCGAGGAGGAGTTCCAGAAACTGCCCGAATTCCTTCAGGAATCCGAAGCGAGGAAACGTTGGGGGGTGCGGTTCGCCAACGAGGAGATGCGACAGAATTCGGTCAAGGATTACTACCGCCTCATCACCGGGGTGGATCGTCAGGTGGGAATCCTTCTCGACAAGTTGGAAGAGATGGGAGAGCTGAAGAACACGGTCATCATCTTTACCGGCGACAACGGATTCTATCTCGGCGAGCATGGCTTGGCCGGAAAATGGTTCATGCACGAGGAGAGCATTCGGACACCCCTCTTGGTTTTTGATCCCTCACTGCCGGAGGAACAACGTGGGAAGAAACTCGATCCGATGACCCTGAATATCGACATCTCCCCGACGTTGCTCGAGTATGCGGGAGTTGAGATCCCGGACCGCGTTCAAGGCCAGAGTCTTCGTTCGCTCGCTCATGGAAAGAATCCGAAGGACTGGCGGACAGAGTGGTTTTATGAACACCATTTCGAGCACCCAGGCATCCCGCAAACCGAGGGGGTGCGAACTGAGCGATGGAAATACTGCCGCTTCATTGAATTGGACCCGGTTTATGAGGAATTGTACGATTTGGAGAACGATCCACTTGAGCAAACGAACCTCGCCTCGAACTCCGACTATAAGAATCAGTTGAACGAAATGCGAAAGAAGTGGGAACATTTACGGGAGTCAGTTGTTTGACCTATGGAGGAAATAATGAAAAAAGTGTTGTTCATTCTTGTGATCTTCTCGATTATGCAGCCCTCCTATTGCGAGGAGAAAGTTTTTAAAGCGGGTGCCTACGCGAGCAACATCACCCCTCGATTGGGTGTGTCCATCGCCGGCAGCATGAGTGAGGGGCATATTAGCCATATTCACGATCAACTTCACGCGCGATGTCTGGTCCTCGACGATGGCGAGGATCGATTGGCGATTGTCATTGTCGACAGTTGCATGGTCCTCCGCGAGCCGATCGATGAAGCGAAAGAGTTGATCGAGAAAGAAACGGGGATTCCCAAAGAGAATATTCTAGTCGCTGCGACGCATTCGCATTCCGCGCCGACTTCGGCTTTTGTTTTTCAAAGCGAACCCGACCCGGACTATCGGGAATTTCTAATCCGCCGAATCGCCGATGGCGTGCGATGCGCGGTTGGAAATTTAGAACCCGCGAAGATCGGTTGGGGTTCGGGAGAAGAACCGAATCAGGTTTTTAACCGTCGCTGGCATCTTAAAGAAGGGGCCATGTCCCCCAACCCATTCGGAGAATTGGATCAGGTCCGGATGAATCCGGGTCGGGCGAGCGCCGATCTGGTCAGCCCAGCTGGGCCGATTGACCCGGAGGTCTCTTTCATTTCTGTCCGCTCGTCGGAGGACCGTCCGATTGCGTTGCTCGCCAATTATAGTCTGCATTATGTGGGCGGAGTGGGGGGCGGTCATGCCTCAGCGGATTATTTTGGCGTATTCGCGGACCGTATCCAGGAACTACTCGGCGCGGACCGTCAGGAACCCCCTTTTGTGGGTATCCTCTCAAACGGGACAAGCGGGGATATCAACAACATCGATTTCACCAAGCCGGGAATCAGCCAGGAACGTTATGAACAGATCAACATTGTGGGGGATGCGGTGGCGAAGGCGGTCCAACAGACTTTGGGCTCGCTGGAGTACCAGGATTGGGTCGATCTGGATTCGGCGCAACAAGAAATCTCCCTCGGTGTTCGTAAACCCTCGACCGAAGAGGTTGAGGAAGCCAAAAAGATCCTTGAGGAGGCGGAAGATCCGAACAATCTGAAAGGGTTACGGGATATCTATGCGAAAGAGACTGTGGATTTGTCGTCCTATCCCGGGCAGGTTCCAGTTATCCTGCAGACTTTAAAGATCGGTGACTTAGGAGTCGCGGCCATCCCCTGCGAAGTCTTTGTCGAGATCGGCCTCGAGATCAAAGAACGCTCTCCCTTCGATGACACTTTTACCATCGAACTCGCCAATGGATACAACGGTTATTTGCCGACCCCGA
>JAJDBZ010000045.1 GCA_029261095.1 Candidatus Omnitrophota bacterium
GAGGACCTGGTCAAAAAAGCCGAGGCTCTCCCTGGCATCGTCTTCGCCGAACCGAACTACATCGGCAGCCTCGCGATGGCCGCGCCGGACGAGTTTTATTCAACCGACCAAAAGGCCGTCTATGATCTTATCAACCTGGAGGAGGCCTGGGAGGTCACCACCGGTTCTATGGATGTGAGAGTCGCGGTCCTCGATAGTGGTATCGATCTGACTCATCCGGAGTTCGAAAGTCGAGTGCTCCCCGGATGGAACTTTGTCGAGGACAACGACAACGTCCAGGATCGCATCGGTCACGGAACCCGTGTTTCAGGTATCATTGGCGCAAAAGGTGGAGAATCTGGTCCAGGTAGCGGGATGGCCGGAATCTGCTGGGAGGTCGGCCTCATCCCGGTGGTGGTCTCAGCCCCCAACGGAGAGATCACCGCCGCCACAGTTGCCCAAGCGATCGACTGGGCCTGGCGCCAAGGCGCAGGTGTCATCAACATGAGCCTGGTGATCGGCGGCGACAGCCGAGTCCTCGAATACGCCTGTAATGTCGCCTCGGTGGAAGCGGTCCTTGTAGCGGCCGCGGGGAATGATGGCCAAAACCTGGTTCCACGGTATCCTGCTGGTTACGATTCGGTTATCTCGGTAGGGTCGATCGAATCAGCAACGCCCATTCGCCGAGCGTCCTTCTCGAATTACAACCTTCCAGGAGTAAACGATTTTGTGGATATCGTGGCTCCGGGGGCCGACATCTATTCGACCATTCCGGATGGAAAGCACAATGGTTCGAACGGACGCGGCACTTCGTTTTCCGCGCCGATTGTTTCAGGGATTACCGCGCTCCTTCGTTCCCTCCGCCCAGAGCAATCAACAAGGGCAATTCGTACGCATCTTGAGCGTCATGTCACCCCGGTTGGCAACTTCGTCAGTCACGGACTAATTGACGCGGCTGAGGCGATATCGCAAGAGATGGTTCCCATTCTGCGGGTTGCCAGCATAGAGATATTTGATGGAACCGCGCTCAATTCCAACAACGATGCTGACGCTGCAGTGGACATAGGTGAAACGGCACAAATGATCATTGAACTGGAGAATGAAGGAGCCGATTTACCCAGCCTAAATGCCGTACTTGTATCCACCACTCCTAATGTAACTGTCGAGGAGGGGACGGCTAGGTTTCCGATATTACTCCATGGTCAACGGTCAAAGAACCTCACGACACCGTTTAAGATTGACGTAAGTCAGGGGATCTCCCAATCGATGGCTCCGATTCACCTTGCATTCCCAGAAATTGATCCGGTCACGTTCGAACTAACCATTGAAAACGAATCTACTGTACCACAATTTGTAGTCTCGGATCTGACTCTCGGACCAGAGGATACATGGATCATTTCGGGCCTGACCAAAGTCGCCACTGGAGCGACTCTCACAATCCTACCGGGCGCCACCGTGAAATTTCATAAAGATTCGCAATTACGCATAGAGGGAGGGCTCCAAAGCGTTGGAACTCAATCAGAACCTATTAATTGGAAAATGAAAACTCTTCATACGGCCACACTCTCATTTGCGAAAACGTACGATATTGGATTTGGTCTTTTTCCCGTTGGAGAACCCTCAATTAACGATTTCACTGCTGACGGACTTCTGGATATAGTCCTTCCTACCGAAGGCTACTACGACCCTTCGTGCTCATGCTATAGAAACGGGGGTATTTCATTCGTCCAATCTGACGATCTTGCGGGGTACCTCCCTCCTGTCACACTCGAAGAAGGAAGGCCCGATGAAGGAACAACACCCACTAGAGTTACCTCTGACGATTTCAATGATGACGGACTTCTTGATTTACTTGCCGTCTACTATCACAGTAATCAAATCGGTGTCTTGCTGAACGAGGGAAACGGTACCTTTTCTCCAGCGCATTTTATCAAGTCGGTGACTAATCCAACTACAGCGATCCCAGAGGATATCAATGGCGACGGTAAACTGGACGTATTACTCCTCACTGAAAATGGTCAAGTGGACATCATTTCTGCTTTCATTGGTAACGGTTTTGGTGAGTTCCCTAGCAAGATAGATTATATCTTCGGTAATCAACCCACGGCCCTATCCTTAACTGACTTGACAGGTGACGGACACAAAGACCTTATCGCCCTCAACAGAGGCAGCGCAGACCTCAGCCTCCTCCCAGGATCGGCAACTGGTGGTTTCCTCACGGAATATAGAATTCCCCTAGCAGGTCTTCCGACCACAATGCTCCTCGCCGACGTAAACAACGATGCCGCAACTGACTTGATTTGCACAACACAGAACTCAAGTGGGATTAGCATTGTACTTGCAGATCAAGGTACCGGCTCCTTCCTTCCTGGAACGGTAGTGCCTATTGGCCTAAATCTATCTTCCATTACCCTCGCTGAGATTAATGGAGACGCCTATCCGGACCTCATGGCCTTAACCTATTCAGCCTTAGTCGATTCATCACAAATACACATCCTTCGGGGGTTAGGAGATGGGTCATTTCCTTCAGACGAAGTGATCGAAATAGGGGGGCACACTTCTAGTCTGCAGGTAATTGATGCCAACCTGGACGGTTTCAAAGATCTTATAACCTTGGGCCGCACAAGCATAGGTTTCTACGCCGGAACCAAGGGGGGTCAGTTTCTTTCTGAGAAAACGTATATCATAACTGAGAGCCTGGACGGAGAGATCAGATATTCTCGAATCGGCGACTTCAATGGCGATCAACTACTCGACGTCGCCGTGCCCATCATAACGGAGGACCGTGGCGGGTCTCGTGAGGTCGCTGTGCTTCTTGGGAACAGGTTTACGGGGTTTGACCAGCCTTTTCCAGTCAGGTTTCAGGATATTTTCGACAGAATTGAAATCGCCGATGTTGATTCGGATGGTTCCGATGATCTCTTGGCTTTCCATTCACCATTGGACGGAGGAGGTCCGGACCAACCTTTAAGAGCAAGCATCACTAAAGGTAGTGACCGGGTTGGCTTCCCTACGGCACCGTTCATTCACGAGACGTTCGACGTCAGCCCGATAAAGGAAACGCTCTTCGCAGACGTTAACAATGACGGGATTAATGACATCGTGACAGTTCATGCCTCTACACATGGGGGCAATGCATATTGCAGGATTCGACAAGGAACACCATACGGTCCTTCTCCACATAGTGCTTCGCTCGAATTGGCAAACGATCCAACGAACGTCCTTTTTGAAGACGTAAACCAAGATGGGATATTGGACCTTGTGACAGGTGGTCTGTCTGGTTTTCGCCCCTCAGTAAATGTTAATTTAGGTTTACCGGGCTTGGCCTTCTCTCAAAGGATCGTGTCGACATCCGATTCATGGTTTGTTGGGCCGGACAAGATCCTCGTTTCTGATTGGAATATGGACGGCCACAAAGACATATTAGCCTTGGGAGATCAACTGTTGTTCTTAGAAGGCGATAGCTCGGGACAATTTGAAGTAAAGGAGGAAACCTCCCTTCCTTTTTTCCTAAACACCGAGGCCTTGCTGGCCGACCTCGATAACGATGGGCTCGATGATCTTATCGTTCTTGCGGGGGGGGGCGTAGAGACGTATCTCGGGAACACCGAAGGCAAATTGGAGAAGGTCACCGAATATTATGGTGGCTGGTCTTCATACCATATGGAAGTGGGAGACGTAAACGGTGACGGAGTTCAGGATGTTGTCGTCGATGATTCTTTTCTATTAGAAGGTTCCTATCTGCATGTCCTTCTTGGTGCTGGTGATGGTAGGTTCAGTACACAACTGACACTATCATCGGGAACTGAAGCATGGAAATTCAAGTTGGCGGACATTAATGGTGACCGAGCACAGGAAATATTGACTATGATTCGAGGTACTGTCCCTGCGGGAAGACCTGCTAGTGAGATGATAGGAAATGGAACACTTGTCGTCAACATATTTAATCGTGACACTCAAACATTCGATACCTTACAGTGTCCGGTCGGCCATGCACCAATCAGTTTTGATATCGGTGACATTAACGATGATGGTATTTCTGACTTTGTGGTTGAAAACCTTGATAGTGATGACTTGAGCCTTGGAGTTGGGACCGATGCAACCCCCTTTTTTCCAGAAATAAGGATCCCTCTTTCTTATAATCTTCAAGACCGATTGAACGGCCCGCGTATATCACCTCTACTAGATGAGTCGCCCGGAATAGCTATAGAGGATGTCAATGGAGACCAACATTTGGATATAGTTATTTCAGATTCGATAGGCCAAAGATCAACCGTCATTACGCTCCTAGGTGATGGAGCAGGGGGAACCGGCGGAAAAGCGCCCATATTGGAAGGGAATAGCGGCGACATAGTGATTGACCACTCGAAGTTTGATTTAGACTCATCGATATCAATTTCAGAAGGTGGTGTTGTAACAATGTCCACATTTCGGAATTCGGGTGGTCCTGGCTTAGTTTGCAAAGGAGATGTAATCGTAAGCGATTGTACCTCGGTGAACTGCAGCGGTATGGGTTTTATATTCCAGGACTGTAAGGAAAGTCCGTTTAGGGTAAGGAGCGTATCCACGCGGGGTGCGGGAATTTTTTGTGACGGCTGTGTGGAGTGTGAGGCGATTGGAAATGCGGACTATGGAGTCCTTTCGTCGGGACCTTTATCGGATTGCAGATCTTTGGAGAACCGTGAAGGAGGAATTTTTGCGCTAGATGTTGTTGAAGGAGCGTTCAGTGGTCAGAACAATGAGTCTGGAATAATATCTCCAAGAGTACTGGGATCCACTGTTGTAAGGAATCAAGATACGGGAATCATTGCAGCAGCGGAAGTAAGGAATTGTACTGCGATCGCTAATGGGGACGGAATTCTCTCCCCCGTTATTATCGACTCCCTCATCATCGACACTTTCGATTCTGCCTTGGCTGGTGCGAGCAGCGTCAACGGTTCCCAAATCTTTGGCAACAATCGCATCGGAAGTTTCGGGGTGAGTTTCAATAATACGGTTATCGCCAATAATGGGGAGGAACCTGAACTCACCGAGATTTCAGACATGTACATCGCCGGGAACGCGGGCGGCGGGGTGGATGGGATTCCGGTTTATTACAGCACGATCATTGGGAACAAAGGTCAGGGTGTGGCTAATAGTTCGGATGTGTTTGGGTCGAACATTGTTTTCAATGAGGGACCCGGCGTTCTCAACAGTACGGTCAGCAACTCTTATCTGAAAGGGAATCGTGGGGGGGATATTGTCGGCTCGGCGTCGAGCAACATCTCCTTTACCGAACCGAGAACTGAGGCTCCGGCATTCCTTGAGGCAGTCCACCCGACTGAGGAGTTTCCCTTAGGCATTGGTGCGGCAGGTTTCGAATTCACCTGGTCGACCGACATGAACACCAATCGCAAGCCCGAAGTCAGTTTCGCCCAGACTGAACCCTATACCACTTACATCCTCGCCGCCTCTCCAGGCTGGACGAGCGACCGCACTTGGCGTGGATCGTTTGTCATCAACGATGAAGTCCCCGATGGGACTCACACTTTTCGCGTAGCACGGGCCGTCACCGCGCAAGATCCTCCGTTTCTGATCCCACCGGACACCTACCACCGTTTCCGGGTCGACAAACAGGGAGGTCTCCAGCTGAGCAATGGTCGGGTGGTCTCCCAGACTCTCGACAGCCTGACACTAGAATGGGATCCGAGCCCGACTGGGGACATCTTTGGATCGAGAGTTGTGCGATCGAGTATCGCTGCAGGTCCTTACCTCCCTGTGGGCGAAGTCGTGAGCGATGCCACCACGTTCCTCGATCAAAGTGGCCTCGAACCAAACACAACGTATTTCTACCAGATCTATGAGTTCGATTCCAAATTCAACAACCGCCAACTCACCGGCCCGTTTAGCGGGAAAACCGCCGCTCTGCTTGCGGACGCAAACGCCCTCCTGGACCTCCTCCGATCCGGCAACGACGACTACATGACCTACTTCGATTTCGCCCAATATTGGATGGATTCGCTGCCTAGCCAATGAAGTTCGCCTGGTCTTCCGGGCACTCCTTACATGAATCGCCTGTTAGGTCCCCAGGTCTCCCCTCGTACCACTCATAGATCGGGCAGAAAAACGGGTACGAGGAGGCGCTTATGATCAAAACCATCATCAAACTACTCTCGCTCTTGAGTATTGTCGCTTATGTTGGAGCCAAAGGTGAAGAACTTCAGGGTTACCAATGTGAGCCAGTCAAAGGCACCCAGTGTGTGGCAGCGGCAGTCGAACTCAAAAACCTGCAGAAATCTTTGGTTTCCTACTACTTGAGTGCCGACAGGGT
>JAJDBZ010000441.1 GCA_029261095.1 Candidatus Omnitrophota bacterium
CACCTTGGTTCGTTCATCTTTGTCTTCCGGTTTGACCAGGACTCGGTCACCCACCAATAGGACTTGTTGATTGCCAATACGCATAAAGGGTTTTATCTCCGTGACTCCGTGGGATTCGTTTCGCTTTTATTCTACCCGATGTCTCCGGAATGACCAATCGATCGCCAGGTCATCGAAATCTTCCGGGACAGAACCTGTGGGGCCAAGATGGGTCCCGACCCATTCTCCGGAAGACCCGCGTTTGATAGCAAAATCAAAGCGGTCGTCAAGATCCAAGTGGAGGTCCTTTGAGTGAAATTCTTTGAGGCCGCCCGCAGCCAAAGTTTGGATTCCACCTCCTTCATCAAACCGAATACCCAGAACTCCCTCGAAATCGGCGAAAAACTGATGACCTCCGACCCGGAAGACACTCGATACCGGATCTCCCGCGGGGGATTTCAGCGCGTGAAAGAAAAGGTGGGTCCCATCGATCAGTCGAGTGGTTCCCGAGGGGGGCGGCGCGGAAGACTGATAACCAAACCCCTCCAGTTTGGAGGTGGAGGGCGATCGGGCGGCCACTCTCCTTTCCTGTAGGAGAGCCAACCCCTTTTGAAAGGCTTCCTCGTCGGAGGAGGCGCTTAACTCTTTCGGCCATATCTTTGAAAAAAAGGTGGCTTTCTCACCTTTGAAATTGAGTGTCCGGTCTCCGACCAGAATCAAACCGGCTTTCTCAAATTCGAGTTCTGTCAAAAATTCTTCGCTTTCTCCGGGTTCGAATTCAGGGAAAAGGAGGACTGCTGTCTCGTATTCTTGAAGGCCATATAGAAGTTTCCCCGACGCTGAAATTTTTAGCGATCCGTTCCAAATCTCAGATGAGGGGATGAGGTCGGCCGGGTAGCCCGCTTCCCAAAATCGGTCAGCCAGAGCCACACCCGTATTCGCGTAATCTGGGCTTGTCCAATTCATTGCTCGTGTATGGCCAAAGATAATGGCAACCGGACAATCCAACGGGGTACTGGAGATAAAATCCAGGAGGTGGATACGCGATCTTCCCAGTATTCGATCCGGTTTTAGAATCGCATCCATCCCGGCCAATAATGTCCCGGTCAGTGTCATTGGCCAAGGTGGGTGATCGTTCATCCTCCCTCCCGTCATCGCATCCCGCCACATCATCGAGGAATAATTCGCCGGATCTTCTGAGTAATACATGTTGTACCAGACCGGGCTTCCCCATTTTTTGGCCAGAGAGGTCCGCACCGAGTAAGGGGTCGTTTCATCGGTTTGAGCGAAATCCCTTTTGGCGATCCACCAATTCAAACCATTCTTCTTAAACTCCTGCACGCTCGGGAAGGGGTACCAGGTCGGGTGGGTCGCCACCAGCGCCTCTTCACCAAAAATCTCCTTGGTGATCGAATAGAAATGGGTCTCCACTTCTCCATTCCGAAGAGTGGACATCCGAAGGAGGTGGTTGATGGCCGCGTTTCTCTGCTGTTCTTTCCCCTCTTCGCCATAAGTCATCAGAAGAAAGTCTTGGGTGAGCTCCCTTCCGGTCTCTTCCTTGTAGGCTCTCGCACGGTTCTCAGAAAACCAGTAATCGTTTTTTTCTGGACAGCCATTAAAATCGGGAGGAAACCCCCACTCATCTTTGCAGACTCCCACCAATGGAATGTCTCGATACAACTCCAAAAGGGATTCCTGATACTCCAGAAGGTGGGGAGCAAAGACATCGGGTGTGAAATGCTCGAAGGCAACCATCGCGCATAAGGTCTTACCCGCCGCTTCGGGACCAGCATCGACACGAATAGCGACTTCCTCGGGTGATTCAACGAGGATTTCAAAACCCTCATTCAGTTCCTCGATCGATTCCGAGCGAATTCCATCTTCCCCGCGATCGAAGAGAAAGGCACCCCAAAGTTCTCCGGCGAGTGAAACATAATCTATCGCTTGGTGGGTGTAGTGATCGGTCAGGAGGGCGCTCTCGATGCGGATCTCTCCCCGACCCTCTTCGTCGAGAACCTCATCGCGGAGGCGGACCATCCATTGCATCTCATCGGGGTACAGCTTTTGAAACTGGGTTCTTGCCAGTCTCAGATCGAGGTCCATTGCGATGCCGATCCCCAGATTTTGGGCATACCCTACTGCTTTGGAGATCTGATCGATCGTTTGTGGGTCGGTGAGTTCGCGGTCCTTGACCCGCAGGCTCGTGGTGAGGATTTGATAATGAGATTTTTCCGCGATCAGATCGAGATACTTTCGATATCCCTCAGGCTCGAATTCCTCCTCGTGCCAGAACCAGCAGCCGAGATTGGGTGGGACCTGTTCGGCGGGTAAAGATTGTGGGAGGAGCGCCAGGAGGATCAGTAGGGCGATCGAAAATCTGAGCATCCCTGATCATATCGAAATGGTTCGGTCAATAAAGATCCTCTGATTGGATTGACGCTATTGACCCATCAATCGGTCATATCCCAAAAGCGAGAGTCGAGCTTCTTCGGTCAACGGATGCTGGGAAGGATCGAGAGACTGTTCGGGGTTCGATCCCATCTCGTCCGCTGCCGCTTCGCCCCACTCTTCCATCGATTCCCCTTCAATGGGAGGAACCAGGTTCCCCAACCCTGATAGGGCATCCATCAATTCATGGAGAGACTCGCCAGCAGGTTCGACCTCGGCCTCGATAGGAGAAAAATCGGGTTCCTCCGCAACATATTTCCCAAGGGTTTGGGCGAACACCACCGCCGCCAGTATCTCAGGCTCTTCGAGAATCTCCTCTGGTATCAGCACATCCGCAGTGTCAAAGGCTGGACCTTGGGTCAGCATGAGGTCTCTGCTCTCTCCATCAAAACTGAGGCGCATGGAAGAGGAGGCGATCACCTCCACCGCGACGCCTTCCAACGATTCCCCAAGTGCAACGTGATTCTTCTTGTCCGGGTACTCCAAGCGCTCGATCATCGCCACACTCTTTTTCCCCGAAATGATGGATCCGACATAACGCCAATCCGCAGTTCGAATTTCGAGTTCCGAGGCAGCCTTTCCTGAAGACTCCGGTTCCGGAGGGATCTCGGGCAAGTCTGTTTCCGCCATTTCCACTACCTCGGCCACCGAATGGAGGGGTTTCTCATCTCGATCTGGTAATCTCGCAGGTTCGACAGCCCCATCGATGGGAATAGGCTGGACAATTTCGACCAGTGGTTCGATCTCCCCCTCCACTTCGGGCGGATGGAGAATTAAGAGAGTCGGTGTCATGAGAACGATCAACGTACCCACCGCCAATGGCCAGTACCTCGCGAGTGTTGTTTCAGAATCGGTCTGTTTCATCGTGTGTCTCCTATCCGGTCAGTGGGATTCGGACCAACCCACCCCTTTCCCACCCAGCCGGGGAGGAGGGGAACAAGGGGCGTGACCTTGTTACCATCTCCTCTCCCGCCCTGGGTAAGGGTGTGGTGGGGTCTCTCTCAACCAGGACCGTTAAATATTTTCTTCGCTCTCTTCCATGTTTTATCTTTTAAAGAGGGGCGCCATTTGGATCTCCTAGCCTCGGACTGTTGGATTGGAGTTCCGGCGCCCCTCTGGGGT